>JASDTK010000035.1:0-6331 GCA_041891555.1 Oscillospiraceae bacterium | reverse complement strand
CTATTATACCGAACTTAAAAAAACCATGAGCGAGCAGGATGCATTCAATAAAATTCTTGCCGGCAGCCGCGACCATGCGCGTGTGCCGATGCAATGGACGTACGGACTAAACGCGGGCTTTTCGGAGTCGGAGCCCTGGCTGGACGGAGGACGCGACTGCGAAACCTGCAACGCGCAGGCACAGTCTTTAAATAAAGACTCTGTGCTCAATTACCACCGAGAGCTTATAAGCCTCAGAAAAGAGCATTCCTCACTTGTTTACGGCGACATCAGAATCGTCAATAAAAAAGAAAAAAATCTGTTCACCTACTGGCGCACAGACGAAAAGGAAATTTTTTATATCGAGTGCAATCTCGGCAGCGTGCCGAAAAAACGGAAAAATGCGCCGCAAGGCGCTGTCCGAGCGCTGGGCAATTACCCTGACGCGCCGGAAAGCCTGCTCCGTCCCTATGAAGCGGTCATCTGGAGCGCGGCTCGGTAGGAATATCAAAAAAATATAGCGGGAGCGCGCCGGAAATTTGTTCCGGCGCGCTCCTTCAACGTTCAGCGTTTATTCGTCAGGTTATCGATTATATCAACGAGCTGGCCGATCTCCGGTTTCGTAATCTGCTCGTCCGCCCCGAGCTCTTTACCCTTGACGCGCATTTCCTCGCTTATCAGCGAAGAGAAAATTATAAGTGGAATATGCTTTAGCTTCTTATCGGTTTTTACAAGCTTCGTAAGTCTGTGCCCGTCCATGAGGGGCATTTCGATATCTGTTATAATGCAGGACAGCACGCTGTCAATATCGCCTTCGCTGTCACGCAGCTCGGTCAGATAGTCCCACGCTTCCTGTCCGTTATCGGCCTTAACGGTATTGATATAGCCCGCTCTGTGCAGCGATTCAATGAGCATTTTTGATAAAAGAAGCGAATCTTCAGCAACCAGAATATGCTTATCGTTGCGCTTGGTGTTTCCAAGCTCAGAAATTTTGAGTATATTTAAACCTTTTTCGGGGCAAATCTCGGTGATGATAGCCTCGAAATCAATTATCGTGATGAGCTTTTTTTCATGCTCAACAATTCCGGTTGCAACGCCCTCTTTGCCGCCAAAAATTACAGGGTCGGGCTTTTTCATCTGTGTGCAGGAAATTCTGTCGATTCCGACTACAGTATGTACATGGAAGGCATATTCACTGTTGTTGAAGCTGGTAATAATAAAGATATCCCGTTCAGGCTTTTCTGCCTCCGCAAGGCCAAGAAAAGCGGGAAGATTTATTACCGTCAAAACCTTATCTCTGGGCTTAAAGATTCCTTCGATATACTCATTTGATTTTTGTATGTGAACCAGAGGTTCAACCTTCATTATCTCGCGAACCTTGGCAACATTGATTCCAAACAGCTGGCTGCCAATTGTAAATTCCATGATTTCCAGTTCATTAATGCCTGACTCAAGAAGTATTTCCTGCTTACTTTCATTCATATACAATCGACCCTTCTCAATTTATATTCTGTCGGTTACTCGATATCGTACCAATATCAGAACGACCATTCTCCCTTATTCACGGACTTTACTTTCATAACGCCCTCATCTGAATCAAGAAAAACCGTTCTTCCGTAATCCTTGCCCGTGTCCTCCGCGACTATCGGAATTCGTAATCTGTAAAGTTCCTGCTTCACTGCCACCACATTGCGCTCTCCGATACCGGCCAGAGACATATTGCTCAGGTTGCTGAACATCTGCGCGCCGCCTGCTATCTTAGCCCTTATCCGGATTTTCATCGCGCCGCTCAGCAGCATTTTCTGCAGGAGAATCTCGATTGCCGTATCGGCGAACTTTTCCCGAACCGAATTGGAATTTGAAAAATCCGAAATGGTCGGCAGCATAATATGTGACAGTCCGGCAATTTTTGAAATCGGGTCATAAAGACAGATACCGACACACGACCCCAGCGCATATGTGACAAGAACGTCTCCCTTAAGGGCTATATTCAAATCCGATATACCGACTACAATAGTCTTGCTCATGAATCCAGTCCCAAACTCTCCATAATTCTTTGCAGGCTCTCAACTTCGGGAATCAGAAGGATGTGACTGGACATTTCTCTGTTCACATGGCCAAACTCGTCCTCGATTAGAATGATCTTGTCACTGATATTTGCGTAATAGATTGCGGGCACGCTCATCATGGCTCCGGCCATATCGAAGCACATATTCGGTACGGATATATCAATTTTCAAACCGGTCAATGAAGCAATCGCATTTACATATGAAGCCGCCATAATATTGCCGACTTCAAGGATTGCGCTCTGGCTCATGTCGTCAAGGCTGGACAGCTCGCCGAAATCTGTGCCCAGAAGGGCGTTTAAAACATTGTGGGCAAACTCCTTGTTGAGCAGAAACATCATCATTCCCTGAACATCGCCCTTTAAGGCCAGCAGAATGCCTACAAGTATTGTTTCGGGCCCACCAAGACTCTCAACAGCAGTGTTATAATCCAAGACCTTAATAGTCGGGACATTTATACTGACCGATCTCTCCAGCATGTCCGAAAGAGCCGTAGCTGCGTTGCCGGAGCCGATATTCCCGATTTCTTTCAGGGCGTCAAGCTGATATTCATTCAAGTCTCCGTAGTCTTTCAAAGCCATTTTACTCCACCATCCGTTCTGCACTTTGCGCTGAGATGCGATTATTCAATCTGTCGTCAGCCTCTGAGAGAATTAATGGTCTGCTCAACCTCATCCGCTGTCTGGACAACGCGGGCACTGAGCTGGTAGCCTCTTTGGGCTGTTATAAGCGCGGCCATTTCATCAGCCAACGAAACATCCGACTGCTCAAGATAGCCCTTTAAAACGGTATAGTCACCCTTCGCGGCAGCCGTGGCTGTTCCAGTGTATGCGTTGGATAAATAGGAATTTGACGAAGTCGGAGTCAGCGCTTCAGGATTGGAAAAGGTAAAAACGCCCACATTATTGAGCATGGCTCCGATATCGGCTTTGTTTGTTTTTGAGTCCACCGCGCCTGTCACCTGTTTTCCTGTCGAGTCCAGGACATAGGCTCCGTCTCTGTTTACGAGGTAAGCGTTGCCTCCCGACAGACTGAGTGCAAAAGAGCCGTCTCTGGTATATTCGCTCTGACCGTTTGCCTGAACACAGAACCAGCCGTCTCCCGAAATAGCAAGGTCAAGGTCGCCCTGTGTCGGCATATAATCGGCCTCTCCGAGAGCAATGCCGCTCGACACGGAGCGAACACCGTTTCCCACCTGCACAGGTTTTGTCGAGTCATTCATATTAGATGCCAAAAGCTGCTGAAAAGCTGTTTTCTGAGCTTTATATCCTACAGTACTGCAATTGGAAATGTTATTTCCGATTACATCCATGCTGTTCTGAAATGCAACCAGGCCCGATGTTCCTGTATAAAAAGCTGCTCTCATTGCCCTTAACCCTCCTTTATATCGCCGCTATCTGCTGTGCCGCTTTTCGGTTTAGTGTATCAACCGTTGACAGCACCGAACTGCAACTCTGAAAAGCCCGCTGTGCCGCAACGAGACTTGTAAGCTCCACGTTCATGTTGACATTTGATTTTTCAAGACTGCTTTGAACCAGTTGATATTTTGTAGAGACCGGTGCAGCGGAGCTTTGTGTAAACAAACCACTTTCCGTTCTTTCAAGAGTGGAGTTATCTGTCGGAGAAGTGATAAGGATTTTCCCGAGCACTACGCCCTTGGCGCTTGAAACGGTACCGTCGGAGGCTATTGTAACGTTTGTTCCGGCCGCTTTGATATATCCGCTTGTTCCTTGGACACGGCCGATATCGGGGAGTACCAGATAGCCCTCTGTATCCAGATCAAAGCCGCCGTTTCGGGTCAGATATGTCGTACCGTCTTCTCCCGTAATGTTAAAAAATCCGTCTCCGTTAATGGCAACATCCAGACTGCGGTCTGTCGCCTGGATTTCTCCCGGCTGAAACAGAGTCTTTTCACCGCTGACAGTGACAACCGGATACTCTATGCCGTCTCCCAGAACCTTTTGATTTCCATTGCCGAAAACCGACATCAGTTCCATCTCAAACGCGGAGTAGACAGGCCTTTCGACCCGAAAACCGGCTGTCTCCGAATTTAAAAGGTTGTTGCCGATGATGTCAATATTTCTTTGATTTGCCTTAATACCGGATGCTATCGTATAGTAACCGCTAAAAATAGTAACCGCCTCCGATCCTGTAGTTCTTATCTTTTTCTCGAACCAAAATCTTTCATAGCTTCGGTCAGTACTTCAAGTGTTTTGCTTCTGATTTGTGAAACGCGCTGCTGAGAAACGTCCAGCACCTCGCCTATCTCACGAAGGTTCAGGTTCTCGTAGTAATAAAGGGAAATCACCTGTTTTTGCTTTGGGGGCAGCTTATCTATGGCCCCCGCCAAAGCCTCGAGCATTTCCTGCTGCATAAGATTGTCCGATATGTCGATATCCGAAATCAAACCGGTGTTTTCTGTTATTCCACTATATGTATTCTCCAATAACTCCTCAAATGAAACAGTTTCGACGACAGTTATTTCAGAAATTAAATTATTTAACTGTTTTTCGGTCATTTCAAGGTATTCTGCAAGCTCTTTATCCGTCGGCTCGCGCAATAATTCCTGTTCAAGGTCGATTCTGCCCTGCGAAATCCTCTTCCTTGCCTCCCAGACCCTGTTCGGAAGCCAGTTCTGTTTCCGCAGATATTTAAGTATCGAGCCTCTGATTCCCATATAGCTGTAGGTATCGAAGCTGGCCCCCCGGGAAGGGTCGTAGCGATCGATACAGTCAATGAGCGCTATTATACCCTGATTGAAAAAATCATCAAAGGGTATGTTGGAAAGGAGGATGGAGCGCATACTGTAAATTGCGATATTTACATACTGCAAATAGTGCATGACAAGCTGATTGCGCAGCTCAACATTTCCTGTTTCCTTGTACCTTAGCATAACTTTTTCCGGATCCTCGAGTTTAACTTCCTTTATATATCTGCTTTCGTTGTTAGACATAACTGCCTCCTAAGAGAGAATGTCCGTTCATATCTTAATAACTCCCAGCGACTGTACCTGTACTGAGGGGTCAAGATCGTTAAAAGATAAAACCGTGATTTTCGGATAAAACTGATCTAACAGCTTCTTGTAATAGACCCGGACGACGGGCGAAGTCAGGATTATCGGCTCCTGAACGAGCTTACGCATTTTTTCAACCTGTTCCTTTGTTCCCGCCATAATTTTCTGAATTATTTCCGGTTCCAGCGTCAGATATGCGCCGCCATCCGTACGTTTAATATTTTTAAGGATAGCGTTCTCAATTTCGGCATCAAGAGTCAGAACCTTCATATGCGCGCCCGAGGAAAATCTGCTTGTTATAGTGCGCTTAAGAGACTGTCTTACATATTCGGTGAGCATATCGGTGTCTTTGACTTTAGGCGCGTAGTCCGACAGGGTTTCAAGAATAAGCTCCATATCAAGTATCGGAATACCCTCTCGGAGCAGGTTTTTAAGCACGTGCTGAAGATCGCTTATTGACGCAAGCTCGGGTATGACTTCATCGACAATGCTTACTCCCTGTTTCTTCAGGTTTTCAAGCATATGCTTGATTTCCTGCCGGCTCAGCAGCTCGTGCGCATGGCGTTTTATTATCTCGGAAAGATGCGTAATAATCACCGAGGTCGGATCGATAAGCGTGTATCCGTTCATCTCTGCTCGAAGCTTGTTGTCTTCACTGATCCAGACGGCGGGCATCCCGAACGCGGGCTCGGTGGTTTCAATGCCGTCAACCGCGTTTTCCGGTGCAAGCTCGTCCGGAATCAGTCCGAGATAATAATCCACCAGAACCTCTCCGACAGCTATCGATTCTCCCCTCAGCAAAATCTCATATTGATTCGGGTTAAGGCGGCTTGAGTCCTTGAGTCTGATTGATGGTATGACCATACCCATTTCATCCGCGAATTGCTTTCTCAGCATGACAATGCGGTCAAGGAAATTTCCTCCGCTTTTTTCATCGACAAGCGGCAAGAGGCTATATCCGACTTCAACGCCAATTGCGTCTACGCTCAGAAGCCCGTAGATATTATCCATGTTCTTGTAGTAGCTGACCTCGCTTGTAATTTCCTCCACCGGCTTCGGGCCTAATTCCTCCGCTTTAATCGCTTCTTTACCGCGGCGAACAAGGCTTACACCCAGCGTAAGAAGCAGCCCCGACATTATTATAATTTGTATTGGCGGGAAGCCGATTATCATGAGAGCGGGCATCACACAGCCTGCTATTATGAGAACTCTCGGCTGAGAGGTGACTAACTATAAGAAGTCAACCCCTTAATGCAAAAAAGTTTACGCTGGC
>JASDTK010000034.1:0-6364 GCA_041891555.1 Oscillospiraceae bacterium | reverse complement strand
TCGCGTCAACATAGACAGGATAGACGGGATCGCAAACCGCGACTACGTTATCCTGAGCAAATATGTCCCCGATATTGCCGCAGTCGCTTTTGGCGCCGTCGGAAACAAATATTTCATCCGCTTTGATTTCCGCGCCGAAGGGCGTGTAATCGTGCCTGACAATCGCTTCGCGCAGAAAATCATAGCCCTCGTATGGGCCGTAGCCCATAAAGGTCTTTTTGTCTGACATGTCGTCCACAGCCCTGTGCATCGCAGTAATCACGGCTTGGCTCAGCGGCTCCGTAACATCGCCTATGCCGAGCTTTATAAGCTCCTTGCCGGGGTTCGCTGCACAGTATTCTGCCGTTCTTCTCGCCACCTCCGCAAAGAGATAGCTGCCCGGCAGCTTTGAAAAATTCTCGTTCATTCTGACCATTTGATATGCTCCTCAGATTCAGATATACAGCTCTCCGTCAAAGACCGTGACCGCGGGGCCTGACATATAGAGCTTGTTTTTATCTCTGTCCCATTCGATGAACAGCTCTCCGCCGCGAAGGCGGACGGTTACAGAGTTTTCTGTGTGTCCATTCAGCATCGACGCCGCGGCGGAGGCTGTCGCTCCCGTGCCGCAGGCGAGCGTTTCTCCGCTGCCGCGCTCCCAGACACGCATTTTTATAGTGTTCCTATCAATAAGCTCAACAAATTCGGTGTTCACGCGCTCGGGAAAAAGCGGATGATTTTCAAATTTCGGGCCTATTGTCTTGAGGTCGAGCGCATCGACATCCTTGACAAACACTACCGCGTGAGGGTTGCCCACCGAAAGCGCGGTAACGAAGAACTCCTCGTCGCCCACAATAACGGAGCGGTTTATAAAATTTTTCCCATGCTCCGCAACTGGGATATACTGCGGGCGAAACTCGGGCGAGCCCATATCCACGCGGACGGACTGAATCTTGCCTTCCCCGACGTTTAGATCCAGCGTTTTAATACCCGCCAGAGTTTCGACCGTTATTCTCTTTTTGTCTGTCAGGCCCTTATCAAAGACAAATTTTCCCACACAGCGTATGCCGTTGCCGCACATCTGGGCGGAGCTTCCGTCCGCATTGTAGAAATCCATTTTAAAATCGGCAATTTCCGAGGGACATATGCAGATAAGCCCGTCGCTCCCGACGCCGAAATTGCGATTCGAGACGAATTTTGAAAGCTCCGGCCTGTCGGTGATTTTCTCTTCAAAGCAGTTTACATACACATAGTCGTTGCCGCAGCCCTGCATTTTTGTAAATTTCATTTCCGGTCACCTCCTGCTTCCGTACGCAGAAATAAATAGAACTGCATCATATTTTACGCCCCGCAGGAAACCCTAATGTGCGGGGGTGCATATTTTGGGTATTGTATATCTCAGAACTTTGATAATATATGTCGCGCTGATTTTCGCAATGAGGCTCATGGGAAAGCGGCAGCTCGGCGAAATTGAGCTTTCGGAGCTGGTTATAACCGTCCTCATTTCAGATATCGCGGCGCATCCTTTGCAGGACATCGGTATTCCTCTCATGAACGGTGTTCTTCCCATAGTTATTCTGCTCTGCTGCGAATTGATAATTTCGGGCCTTATTGTAAAAAGCAACCGCGCCAAGGAGCTCATCTGCGGCAAGCCGTGTTTTATAATCGTCAACGGTGTGATAGATCAGAAGGAAATGAAAAAAAACCGCCTGACGCCGGATGAACTGGCCGAAGAGCTGCGCGGGCAGAGCGTGCTGGATATCAGCCTGATAAAATACGCAATATTGGAAACGGACGGAAGGCTGAACATAGTTCTTTTTCCGTCCGAGCGCCCTGTTACCGCGGGTCAGATGAGCATTGCAACTGAGGATGGCGGTTATCCCGTCGTCATAATCGACAACGGGCAGGTGGTTCGGAACAACCTCCGCATCTGCGGAAAAGACGAGCGGTGGCTGCAAAAGGAGCTTTCCGCGAGAAAGGTCAGCGACCCGAAGGAGGTTTTCCTGATGTCCGTAAACAACGCCGGACAGATATATTTTGCAAAAGCGGAGGGTAAAAAATGATACGTGAAATAATTGCCTTTTCGCTGCTCATTGCGCTCCTCGTGCTGTCGCTAATCAATGTGAAATACATGGAGAACAAGACCGAACTTCTCGCCGGTGAGATTAAAGAGGCGCACGAGCTGTATCAAAAAGGCGATAACAAGGAAGCCGCCTCCCTCGTTGAGGAATCGCTGAACAATTGGCTAAACTGGGAATCGTATTCCCATATAATGCTGCGCCACAGCGAAATCGACGTGATTACAGGCGCGTATTACGAGCTGCTCGAAGAACTTGAAGGCGAGGATAAGGTGACGGACGCCTCTTTTGGTGCTCTGACAGAAACGCTGAACGATATCGTAAAGAAAGAGCGCTTCACTCTGGGCTCGCTTCTTTAGCCTTTCCTGTCAATGAGCTTTTGCAGCTCTTCAAAAAAGGTATTGACGTCTTTGAACTGGCGGTAAACAGAGGCAAAACGGACATAGGCGACCTCGTCCACATCCTTGAGCTTGCTCATTACCATTTCGCCGATTTCGCTCGTCGAGACCTCTCGTTCAAGCGAGTTCTGAAGCTCCTGCTCAATTTCATCCGCGATTTTTTCAAGCGACTGAAGCGATACCGGACGCTTTTCGCAGGCTCTGAGCATTCCGTTCATTACCTTAATCTTGTCGAAGGTCTGGCGGGAGCCGTCGCGCTTTACCACTACGAGCGGCAGGCGTTCCATAATTTCATATGTTGTGAACCTCTTCTGGCAGGCAAGGCACTCCCTGCGGCGGCGGATCGTGGCTCCCTCTTCCGCGGGGCGCGAGTCGATTACTTTACTTTCGGCATAGCCGCAAAACGGACATCTCATAACAGTTCTCCTCAAAAATAATTTTTTTCTTCGCCCTGTTACTTCTTTAGTATTGCTCTGTATTCTGGTATTTTAAAACTATTTTCTAGTCAGCGCTACACATATTTGTGTTTCTGGGACTTTATTCACACTTTTTTAACTATATATGGTTATTACGACAAATATTACTGCAATTATTTACGGCAGTTGTACGTTCAGCCTAAATCATTTTTCAGCAGCTCCAGAAATTCCTCTCTAGACATCAGGACGTTCAAAACCTCCAGCAGCGCGTTCGGGGAAAGCTTCGTCGGCAGGTTCAGTCTTCTCAGAAGCGCCTGTCTTTTTTTGGTGCTGTCCCTTCCGCCTGAAAGCCCAGCCTCAAAAAAATCCAGCTTAGTTATGGCTTCCGCCCTTTGTTCTCCGCCGGCTTCATCGAAGGCGACACCCGCGTTTTTAAGCGCCGCTTCGATAATCGCGCGGCTCATGCCCTCAACGCCCAGCGTGCCCTCTTTTGAAGGCGCGCATTTACGCTTTTCCTTTCCCGCGATTTCGGGTATGTAGGCGTGCTTTGAGAAAGTTCCTTATTACAAAGCCCGCCCCGTCGCTGTCCGTAAGTATAACCAGACCTCTCGTCTCCGCCAGACGGCGGAAAAGAGCTAGCTTTTGCTTATCTGAGAATATGCCGAAGCCCTCCGTTTCAATTATCGAGCCGTCGATTATCTGACTGAGCGTATTTTTATCGTAACGTCCCTCGACTATAATTACCTCGTTGATTTTTATCATTTTTTATCACCTACCGCGACGCGCAGCAGCAGTTCTTTCAGAATATCCTCGTCGTCCTCTGAGGAGCTTTTCATTCTGTAATCGCACTCCGCGCAGAGCTCTACGGCTCTTTTGAGCTGTGCGGTATTGAAGCCGGCGGCTGATTTGAGAAGCTTATCCGCGAGGAACGAGTAGCCGATTCCGCAGCTTTGCATAACAAAATCACGCCCCAGTCCTTTGTCCAGAGCAACGCGTGCGGCGTAAAGCCTTCTCATCTGAAAGCCTATCATCGCAAGGATTTTAATCGGATGCTCGCCTGAGGCCAGAAGCTCCGCCATAAGGTATGCCGCCCTGTCGTAGTCCTTTTCCGAGAGCCTGTCCGTCATCTCGAAAACGCTTGCTTCGGGTATGCGCTGAGCTGTCCTCTCAATGTCCGCGCTTGTCACGGTATCCGACTTTGAATAGCCCGCGATTTTATCAATCTCGGGTATCAGTCTCGTCATCAGCTCTCCCGAGGTAAAAATCAGCTTTTCGCACTCGGCTCTGCCAATATTTTTTCCCAGCGCCGAAAAACGGCGTGTAATCCAGTTAATGAGAAGGCTCTGTGGCTGAGTTGTAAATTCGATTGCGCTGCCGAGCTTCTTAATAGTCTTGACCGCCGTGAGCCTTCCGTCCGGCTCGTAGCCTATGGGAAGCAGCAGCGCGACGGTGGAGTAATTGGGAAGGTCAGAGACTATACTCCTGAGTCTTTCCGAGTCCTCTTCTTTAACTGAATTTATCTCAAAATCGCGCACCTCGATGAGTGTTCTTTCTCCCATAAAAGGTACCGCGTCCACAGCCTCCGAAAGCTTCTGCATATTGAGCGGTGAGCCTTGCAGTCTGTGGTGGTTAAAGTCCGCGCTGCCACCTTCAAGACACAGTTTTTTTATTTCGTCAAAAAAGCTCTCGCGGAGATAGTCCTCGGCTCCCCAGAGCAGGTAAAGCCTTTCGGGGCCCTTTTCCCGAAGCTCTCGCAGGACGGCTCCGTAGTCGGTCTTTTTATCTTTATCGTTTTTCGCCACGCTCTGCCCTCCTTAACCGGCTATTTTAAAGGTAATATTACCCTCTTCGTCAGTTCTGAAAATCTTCATGCCCGCTTCTTCAAAGCGCAAAAGCGCTTCCTTTGTCGGGTGTCCATAGGTATTGTAACCGCAGGAAATCGCCGCGTATTCCGCCTTGATTGCGTCTAAAAGCTCGGCAGAACTTGAGGTCTTGGATCCGTGGTGTCCCGCAATGAAAAGCTCCGTATCCGGAAGTATATGCGCAGCCAAGAATTCCTCTTCCTCCGAAATACCTGCATCTCCGCTCACCAAAGTATCGAAGTCTCCAATACTTGCCAGAAAGATGAGAGACGGCTCATTCTGGCTGAAGGTCGGATATACGTTAATCTCAAGACCGGCGGTGTCAACAGCCGCGTCGTGTTCTATTAAGTAAACCTCTGTACCCAGCTTTTCGGCCAGGTCGATTATCTTTCCGTGTAGGGTTTTATCGTAAGAGCCGTCCGGAATCACCAGCCTTTTTACATTCACTCGGCTCATAAGGCGCATCACGCCATTTACATGGTCGTCATCAAAATGCGTTAGCAACAGGACGTCGACCGTTTTTCTTCCGCTCCCGAGAAGCAATCCCGCAACGGTGTCTCCCGCGTTTGTATTCTTGCCTTTTCCGCCACAGTCGATAACCGCCGTCGCGTCTCCGTCTGTAAAAACGAGGCTCTGTCCCTGCCCTACGTCAACGACTGTTACACTGCCGTCATCGCCCTCTATACAGTATTGAGAAACCAGTATTACACAGCAGAGAGAAATTACCGAAAGGCAGATTGGAATAGCAGGACGGAAGCCCTCTTTTCTGCGAAATACATAGCATGTTATAATTATTATGTAAACTAGTGCGAGCCACCAGCCGAAAAAGTTTTCACCAGTATAAACGGCGGCATAGGGCACTGAGGCGGCAAATCCAACCAACGCTATGATATACCTTGCGAGCAGACTTGTCAAAGTGCCGAGGAGCGCTCCCGCGGGCAGCCAGACAAATCCAAAAGCGCAGGAGATGTAGCCCATAAGGAAGGCGGCTGAAACTGCCCAGAAAATCAGCACGTTTACAAGTATTCCAATTAGCGAAACATAGCCGAAATACAGCGCCGCTACAGGCGTTGTAAAGACCAGTGCTCCGAGTGTAGCGGCAAGGGCTGCGCAGGCGCCTGTGGCAAGCTTGAATATTAATATATTATGTAAACCTTTCAGCCTGTCTCTGCCGCCGAAGGCACTGCGTGCTTTCAGGTACAGCGGCTTATAAATCTTCGGGGTTATCAGAATCATGCCCAGCATCGCAGCAAACGAAAGCTGCAGGCTCACGGACGCGCACGCGGCGGGATTTATCAGAAGCAGCAGCGCGAGTATAGCGGTCAGGGATGTAAGCCCGTCGTTCTCTCTTCGTATGAGCGGAGCTATAAGCACAGTTGTAATCATAAACGCCGCTCTGACGACAGACGGCGTCGCTCCGGCAAACGGAACAAAAAGCCAGACTATCGGTATCGCAATGAGGGAGGCGAGCTTTTTGCGCCGTACAATCAGTTGAATGAAGCCGACAAGGAAGGCAACGTTCATGCCCGAAACCGCGACGACATGCAAAATTCCCGATTCCGCCATATTCGCGTAAAGCACCGCGTCCTCATAGAGCAGCTTCGTGTCGCCTGTCAGCAGCGCAGTCATAA
>JASDTK010000033.1:1108-6390 GCA_041891555.1 Oscillospiraceae bacterium | reverse complement strand
TTCCGAAGTGACTGATTATTCCGTTATAACCGATACGGCCAGAGGAATAAAATATCCGCTTCACGGAGAAAAATTTAGACCGCCAACGGCTATTCTTGATCCCGGGCTCGTTGCATCAGCACCGCAGCAGGTAACCGCGGCAACGGGAATGGATGTTCTGACACATGCAATAGAAGCCTATGTTTCCAAAAACGCGAGCGATTTTACGGATGCGCTTGCGGAAAAAGCTATAACGCTGTGCATGAAATTTCTGCCGCTTGCGTACAAGAACGGAAACGATCTGCTCGCCCGTGAAAAGATGCATAATGCATCCTGCCTTGCGGGACTTGCATTCAACACATCGGGACTTGGACTTAATCACAGCATAGCCCATGCCGTAGGAGCAAAACTTCATATTCCCCATGGTAAAATAAACGCCATGCTTCTGCCTTTCGTGATTGACTTTAACGCGGATTTGTCAGGAGGAGGAGATGTCTCCGTAACCGCTCGGAAATTCCAGCGTATTGCGAAAATATCCGACCTTTCGGCCCCAAATGTAATTGTTGGAGTAGGCGCGCTTCGCAGGACAATAGCGAATATGAACGGGCTCATGCAGATTCCTGCAACACTACGCGAAAACGGAACCGACTTGGCGCTTTTCGACTCGCTCCGCAATGAGATTGTTGAAGCTGCGCTGAACGACGTCTGTACAAGGACAAACCCACGCGATGTAAAAGCCGGGGATGTGGAAGCAATACTTCGACTTGTCAGGGGTTGAATGGAAAGATACTGAAAGCAGCATATACCGAAATCGGTATATGCGATTAAAACTGCACATGTACCGCCATTCAGAAACCTCATTTAGAAGGTGAGATTTTATGGAGGACATCTGGTCTTCTGAAAATAAGCACATTGTTTTATGCCCGAATCCGGAGAAGGATGTGAAACTGAAATTTACGCTTCAGGCAAAAGAGCTTTTAACAAAAGCCGGAAACAAGGTGATGATCAGCATTGTAAGCTCTGATACTTTCACAGGTGAATCGGACAAGAATATTACAACAGTTCCCTTGAAAGAAGCGGTTAAGAACGCCTCGCTTCTTATTGCGTTCGGCGGCGATGGAATGATTCTGGAAGTAGCCCGCGCAGTTATGGAGGAGCCTGTTCCTGTCCTGGGAGTTAGTCTCGGGCACAAGGGCTTTATGACCGAGTTAGAACGGCATGAAACGGACTTGCTTTTAAAAGCTGCTGAGGGGAACTTTGTCTCAATAGAGCGAATGATGCTTGATATTGAACTAATACGCGGCGATACGGTGTTTTTCTCTGATACTGCTTTGAATGACGCAGTTATTTGCGGAACGGTAACTAACCTTCATGTCGCCGCTTACGGCGACGGATCGAAGATTACAGAATATACAGGTAACGGAATAATTGTTGCCTCGCCGACCGGCTCAACCGCGTACTCTCTTTCCGCGGGAGGCTCTCTTGTGGAACCTGCGGCGCAGAATATTTTGCTTACTCCGATTTGTGCGCATCTAATTAACGTTAGACCCTTTGTGCTTGCTCCGGACAGGCTTGTTACAATAAAAGCACCGGGCAATGAAGGCAAACAAATGTGGTTGTCCGTTGATGGAGGAGAACCGTTGGCATTCTACTCGAGTGACGAATTGAAAATTAGGAAATCTGAGCATCGCACCGTTATGGCGCATGTCTCTGATAAGAGCTTTTACGATATAGCATTTGAAAAAATACGCGGCAAGTGATGAAGCTTCCGCAAAATAAAAACAATATTTTCTCAGTTAAGCATCGATATACAAAAGGAGATATACAAAAATGTATCAAATAACAACCAAGCGAAGGCTTCATGACACAGTTACCCTGATGGAGATATCGGCTCCTCTTGTAGCCGGAAAAGCCCAGCCGGGACAGTTTGTCATTCTGAGAATCGACGAAAATGGTGAACGCATTCCCTTAACTATCGCAGATTATAGTGCCGAAAAAGGCACAATAACGATTATTTTCCAAAAGGTAGGCGCTACAACCAACAGACTGGATGCTATGAATCAGGGAGATTATCTGCAGGATTTTGTGGGTCCGCTTGGCAATCCCAGTGAGTTGGAAGGAAAAGCGGGCAAAAAAATTGCGGTTATCGGCGGTGGTCTCGGTATCGCAATCGCTTATCCGCAGGCAAAGGCGCTGCATAAAGCGGGGGCTGATGTTGATATTATTGTAGGGTTCCGCAGCACCGAACTTTTCATTCTTGTGGATGAACTCCAAAGCGCCTGCAATAATCTGATTGTTATGACGGATGACGGCAGCAACGGCAACAAGGGCTTTGTAACAACGGCACTTGAAAATCAGATTAAAGCCGAAGTCAAATACGACGAGGTCATAGCGATAGGGCCGCTCCCGATGATGCGAGCGGTTTGCAATCTGACAAAAGAGCAAAACATTCCAACTGTAGTTTCAATGAATCCCATTATGATTGACGGGACGGGTATGTGCGGCGGCTGCCGGCTTACCGTTGGCGGAGAGACAAAATTTGCCTGTGTGGATGGGCCTGACTTTGATGGTCATCTAGTTGATTTTGATGAGGCGATAGCCCGCAGCAGAATGTATAAGAAAGAAGAAAACCTCAGCACGGAGCGCCACGCCTGCAATTTGACGAAGGGGGTAAACTGACTATGCCGAATATGGATTTAAAAAAGACGCCGGCCATTGAGCAGGATCCCACAGTTCGCAGCTCAAATTTTGAAGAGGTCTGCAAAGGATATACTAACGAGCTTGCAATGATTGAGGCTGAACGCTGTCTGAACTGCAAAAACAAACCCTGTGTATCCGGCTGCCCTGTCAATGTACGTATCCCCGAATTCATCAACTGTATAAAAGACGGGAATATGTCTGAGGCTTACGCAATACTGCGCAGTACGAACAGTCTCCCCGCCATATGCGGCAGAGTTTGTCCACAGGAATCCCAGTGTGAGTCAAAGTGTGTGCGCGGTATCAAGGGGGAGCCTGTTGGGATCGGCCGACTCGAACGTTTTGTAGCTGACTGGGCTATGAAAGATGAGAATAAGGAAAAAACAGAAGCTCCGGAAATCGCGGCAAAGAACGGCAGAAAAGTCGCGGTCATCGGCTCCGGCCCATCTGGACTGACCTGTGCCGGAGACCTCGCGAAGCTGGGCTACGAAGTGACGGTTTTCGAGGCATTGCACACGCCCGGCGGTGTGCTTGTCTACGGCATCCCCGAGTTTCGTCTGCCGAAGGCTCTTGTACGCAAGGAGATTGCTACAGTGGAGGCGCTCGGCGTAAATATCGTTACCAACGCAGTAGTCGGACGTATGGCATCCCTAGACGAGCTTATTAACAAGCAGGGATTTGACGCAGTATTTATCGGCAGCGGCGCTGGGCTTCCTAACTTTCAGAAAATCCCCGGAGAGAATCTCAACTTTGTCTATTCCGCCAACGAGTTTCTCACCAGAATCAATCTCATGAAGGCATACGCGTTCCCTGAAACAGATACGCCAATACGCATAGGCAAAAACGTTGCTATAGTCGGAGGCGGAAACGTCGCGATGGATGCCGCACGCTGCGCAAGACGGCTCGGTGCTGAAAATGTTTATATCGTATACCGCCGGAGCGAGGTGGAACTTCCCGCCAGGAAAGAGGAGGTTCACCACGCCAAGGAAGAGGGTATCATCTTTAAGCTCCTTTGCAATCCAACGAAAATAAACGGGGATGAAAACGGAAATGTACAATCCTTGGAGTGCGTTGAGATGGAACTGGGAGAGCCGGATGCCGGCGGTCGCCGCCGTCCGATTGTTAAGCAGGGAAGCGAATTCATACTGGATGTGGAGACGGTCGTAATAGCCATAGGCAACAGTCCAAACCCACTTATCAAGAACACTACACCAGGCCTTGACACCCAGAAATGGGGCGGAATTATTGCCAATGAGGAAACTGGTGCTACGTCAAAGCCAAAGGTCTTTGCGGGCGGTGATATAGTGACAGGCGCGGCTACAGTTATCCTTGCAATGGGTGCGGGAAAAATGGCGGCCAAGGCCATTGATGAAATGCTAAATAAAGAATAGTATAATGTGAAAGAGACTCATACATAGCTTCGCAGAATTCCCTCAGTCAAGAAAGAATCCCGGATGGTCGGCAGAAAAATGCCTAAGTATTCTGTATAAAATTCGGGGTTAAACCGCAAAGAGTGAAGGAACCCAATTGATACTCTAATATAAGCTTTTGATTAATCAAAAGTTAAAAGTAAAAAGGAGGCACAAAATGGCAAAGTATGTATTGGCACTGGATCAGGGTACGACCAGTTCGCGAGCAATTCTGTTTGATCAGGATCAGAATATTATTGGAATTGCACAAAAGGAGTTTATGCAGATTTATCCGCGTCAAGGCTGGGTGGAACACGACCCGATGGAGATATATTCATCGCAGTACGGCGTCATGATGGAAGTAATTGCGCAAAGTGGAGTTGACGTAAAAGATATCGCGTCAATAGGCATCACAAACCAGCGGGAAACAACGATACTTTGGGATACGGACACCGGCCGTCCGATCTATAACGCAGTTGTGTGGCAGTGCCGCCGGACGGCGGAAATTACAGATCAGCTCAAAGCACAAGGTCTTTCAGACTACATACGGGATACGACCGGGCTTGTAGCGGACGCATATTTTTCCGGGACTAAAATAAAGTGGATTCTCGACCATGTCGAAGGAGCCAGAGAACGCGCAAAGCAGGGAAAAATCCTCTTCGGTACGGTAGACAGCTGGCTGATATGGAAACTGACGGATGGAAAGGTGCATGTAACAGATTACACAAATGCCTCCCGTACAATGATCTTTAATATCCACACTCTCGACTGGGACAATAAACTGCTTGATGTGCTCGACATCCCGCGCAGGATTTTGCCTGAAGTTCGCAACAGCAGTGAAATTTATGGCTATACAATAATAAAAGGCACAAGTATTCCTATTGCCGGCATCGCGGGCGACCAGCAGGCCGCGCTTTTCGGACAAACGTGTTTTTGTCAGGGCGAAGCAAAAAATACCTACGGAACAGGTTGCTTCCTGCTGATGAATACGGGCGATAAGCCTATCAAAAGTGAAAACGGATTACTTACTACGATAGCAATTGGACTGAATGGGAAAGTCCAGTATGCGCTTGAGGGCAGCGTATTTGTTGGTGGTGCGGTTATTCAGTGGCTGCGCGACGAGATGCGTTTCTTTAATGAAAGCTGTGACTCGGAGTATTACGCGAAGAAGGTTGAGGATACCGGCGGCGTCTACTT
>JASDTK010000033.1:0-1098 GCA_041891555.1 Oscillospiraceae bacterium | reverse complement strand
ATGTACGCGCGCGGCTGTATCATTGGTTTAACGCGCGGGACAAAGCGCGAGCACATTATCAGGGCCGCGCAGGAATCCATTGCATACCAAAGCATGGAACTCGTTTGCGCTATGGAAAGGGACTCGGGCATTGAGCTCAGCGAACTGAATGTAGACGGCGGCGCGAGCAGAGATCGGTTCCTGATGCAGTTCCAGGCCGACATTCTCAACAAGCGCGTTCGCCGGCCAATGATTCGGGAAACGACCGCACTGGGAGCGGCATACCTTGCAGGCCTCGCAACCGGAGTGTGGAAAGACCAGGACGAGCTTAGAAAGCTCTGGAGCTGTGATGTAACCTTCGAACCAGATATTCCGGATTCAAAAAGGCAGAAACTGCTTAGCGGCTGGAAAAAGGCTGTCGGCCGCAGTGTTGATTGGGCGGATCACGAGCAAAGCGTGTAGGTTTACGGATATAGCCGCTCAGTCTTCTATTTGCCATACTTCGATTAAAGCGGGGTAATTAAAAATGGACCAGGGAGGAAAAAGCGAACAGATTAAGCTCCGGCTTGCGGAGTCAATGAAGCACTGCATGAAAACAAGTTCAGTCGAGAAGATAACGGTTCAACAGATAGTTGGGCAGTGCGGAACGACCAGACAGACTTTTTACCGAAATTTCAGTGATAAGTACGATCTGATAAACTGGTATTTTGAAAAATTGCTACTGGAATCTTTTGAGCACATGGGCGAGGGGAAAACAATTTATGAAGGTCTTGTCAAAAAATTCAATTTCATTTTTCAGGAACAGGAGTTCTTTACAAAGGCTTTCAGAATGGATGAGCAGAACTGCCTTAAGGATTATGACTTCAGGCTGATACAGCAGTTTTATACTGAGAGAATAGCTAAAAAGACCGGAGCGACTCTCGATGGGGATACGGAATTTCTGCTGGAAATGTACTGCCGAGGTTCTATTTATATGACCGTAAAATGGGTGCTCGACGGCATGAAGTTACCGCCGGAGGAACTGTCGGAAAACCTCGTTAATGCGATACCGGAAAAGCTGAGACTTCTTTTTCTTGAGTTGAAAATGATTGAAGATCCTGCGTAGAACAATGGTAAGAC
>JASDTK010000032.1:1694-6396 GCA_041891555.1 Oscillospiraceae bacterium | reverse complement strand
CCGTGACGGTTCGTTCCTGCAGAAGCAGTTTGAAGCCAAGGGCTACACGGTTGACCTCGTTTATTCCGACAACGACGCCACCAAGCAGGTCAGCGACATCGAAAACCTGATTGCTGACAAAGTCAATCTTCTGGTAATCGTTGCGGTTGACGGCGAGTCCCTCTCCACCGTTCTTCAGGCAGCAGCGGATTCAAAGATTCCTGTCATCTCCTATGACCGTCTGATCATGAACACCGATGCTATTTCCTATTATGTATCCTTCGACAACTATACGGTCGGCAAACTGCAGGGCCAGTATGTTGTTGATACACTCAAGCTGGACCTCAAGGACACTTCCAAGAGCTACAACATTGAGTTCACCGCCGGCGATCCCGCCGACAACAACGCAGGCTTCTTCTTCAACGGCGCGTTTGACGTACTTAAGCCGTACATTGATGCCGGCATCCTGAAGGTTCCTTCGGGCCAGACCAAGTTCGAAGAAGTTGCTACGGCACAGTGGAAGACTGAAAACGCTCTGAACCGTATGCAGAACATTCTGGCTTCCTTCTATGCGGGCGGCACTCAGCTCGATGTAGCTCTGTGCTCCAACGACTCCACCGCACTCGGCGTAACACAGGCTATCGGCTCCGACTACAAGGGCAAGAACACTGTTGTCATCACCGGTCAGGACGGCGACGAAGCCAACCTCGCCAACATAGTTGACGGCAAGCAGTCCATGACTGTTTACAAGGCTGTTGCAAACGAAGCAGTTGTCACTGTTGACCTTGCGGACGCCATCCTTAAGGGCGAGACTCCCAACGGCGACCTCATCAAGTCTGCCGGCTGGACCTTCGACTGCACCTATGACACCGAGTCCTACAACAACAACAACGCCACCATTCCGTCCTACCTGCTTGTTCCGACAGTTGTAACCAAGGACAATCTCCAGAAAGAACTTGTTGACACCGGATACTATACGATGGATGGCAATTATCCGAAGGCAGTCGGCTAATATTCTTTAGTCGAAACAGTCCGGACATATGAAGTACTAAGCACTAGATGGGCGGGGCTGAAGCCCCGCCCATCTTCAGTTACGATAATTCCAAGACGAGGCAAGTGCCCGACAAAGCATAATAAAGGGGGCATCATTTTGGCAGACAACATTCTTGAAATGAAAGAAATAACAAAGCTCTATCCGGGCGTACGCGCGCTGGATAACGTCAATCTTGCGGTTGAGAGGGGAGAAATCCACGCAATCGTAGGAGAAAACGGCGCCGGCAAATCGACGCTTATGAACGTCCTGAGCGGCACAATTCCGGTCGGAGAATATGACGGCACAATTTTTTATGAAGGGCATAAGTGCCACTTTAAAACAGTGCGTGACAGCGAAAAATTGGGCATAGTCATTATACATCAGGAGCTTGCGCTGATTCCGGAGCTTTCCATCGGTGAGAATATGTTCCTTCGAAACGAGCGAATGGGCAGATTCGGAATCGACTGGGACGAGACCTTCAGCCAGGCGGCAAAGCATTTGAAGCAGGTGGGACTTAAGGATTCTCCAACAACGCTTATCAAGGACATCGGTACGGGTAAGCAGCAGCTTGTCGAAATTGCGAAAGCTCTATCGAAAAACGTTAAGCTCCTTATTCTCGATGAGCCGACTTCGTCCCTGAACTCGGAGGATTCCAAAATGCTGCTTGATATGCTCATCGAGTTTAAAAAGCAGGGGATGACTTCCATTATTATTTCGCATAAGCTCTCCGAAGTGGCTTATGTGGCGGATAAAATAACAGTCATGCGCGACGGCGCCACGATTGAAACAATTGACAACGCCGACCGCAGCATAGACGAGGACCGTATCATCCGCGGAATGGTCGGACGCGAAATGACTGACCGCTTCCCCAAGCGCGAGTCAAAAATCAGCAGCGAAATCGGCATGGAAATTTCGGACTGGTGCGTAAACCACCCTGTTTATACCGAAAAGCGCGTCGTGAACAACGTGGCGTTCAACGTTCATAAGGGCGAGATTGTCGGCTTCTCCGGACTGCAGGGCGCGGGACGCACGGAACTTGCCCGTTCGATTTTCGGAAAGAGCTATGGCACCTCTATAAACGGAACTCTCAAGGTCAATGGCCGTGAGGTCAAACTCAAAAATGAGCGTGACGCAATCGAGGCGGGAATTGCTTATGTTACCGAGGATCGGAAGGTGAACGGGCTTGTGCTTGTCGATTCGGTCGCGAGAAACAATACTCTGGCAAGGCTTGAAAAGGTCTGCCACAGAGGTATAATAGACGTCAACATGGAAAATAAGGTTGCCGAGGGATATAAGGAGAAGCTGCGTATCAAAACGCCTACGATTCAGCAGTTCGTGAACAATCTTTCCGGCGGCAACCAGCAGAAGGTTCTTCTGTCCAAGTGGATGTTTGCCGATCCTGAGGTGCTTATTCTTGATGAACCGACTCGCGGCATTGACGTCGGCGCAAAATATGAGATATACTGCATCATGAACGATCTTGTCGCGCAGGGAAAGTCCGTTGTTATGATTTCCTCTGAACTGACAGAGCTTCTTGGTATGTGTGACCGCATATACGTCATGAACGAAGGCGAGATGGTGGCGGAAATGGACGCAGCCGATGCCACGCAGGAAAAAATTATGGGTGCTATCCTCAAATCTAAAGATAGCGCCAATAAAGAGAGCAAGGGAGCGTAAGACAATGAATGCATCTGCTATAATAAAAAAATACACGATGACGATCGCTCTTGTGGTGGTTTTCATCTTCTTCGCCATACTGACCGGCGGCAGGCTGCTGTACGCTCAGAATATCTCGAACCTGCTGCTGCAGAACGCATACGTTCTTGTTATGGCCTGCGGCATGCTTCTGTGCATATTGACCGGCGGCAACGTTGACCTTTCAGTCGGCGCTACCCTTTGCCTTGTTGCCGCATTGGCCGCCCAGCTTTTGTCAAAAACAGCAATGGGCGCATTTGCAACCATAGCAATCTGCATGGTTGTTTCGTTTGCAATCGGCGCTTGGCAGGGCTTCTGGATTGGACATATTCATATCCCGCCATTTATAGCTACTCTAGCGGGCATGTTTCTCTTCCGCGGCCTTGGCCGTGTTCTGCTGAGCTCAAAGACAGTTACTGTAGCTGACAAAACCTTCCTTAACATCTTTTCGTCATATATCCAAATTCCCGGCATAGACAAAGGGCCTTACTGGTCCGCGTTGATAATAGGCGCAATTGTCGCCGTCGGAATAATAGTCCTTACAATCGTCAACCGTTCAAAGAAAGCAAAAAAAGGCTATGAAATGAAGTCGGCGATTGCGGAGTATGCTCAAGTCATAGTTATCGACATTCTTATTCTTGCCTATACCTGGCAGCTTGCACATTACAAGGGCATCCCCGTAATGCTGCTCTGGATATTACTTATTGTTCTTCTGTATGCATTTATAACTTCAAAGACCGCGTTCGGACGTTATTTCTACGCTGTTGGCGGAAATGAAAAGGCTACGAAGCTCTCCGGTATCGATACGAATAAAGTCTATTTCTGGGCCTATTGCTCAATGGGCATACTGGCGGGCTTCTCCGGTCTCCTCATGGCGGCGCGTATCGGCTCCGTCAGCGGAGATACCGGTCTGACCTACGAGCTTGATACCATCGGTGCCTGCTTCATCGGCGGTGCCTCCGCATACGGAGGGTCAGGTACGGTTTCCGGCATTATGGTCGGTGCAATACTGCTTGGCGTTATCAACCAGGGCATGAGTATCTTCGGCCTTGACAACAACTGGCAATATGTTGTAAAAGGAACGGTCCTTCTGATCGCCGTCATTTTCGACGTTGTTTCAAACCACAAAACAGGCAAAGCGTAATAACAGGTGCATACAGGGCAATGCGGGCCGCCTGCGTTGCCCTGTATAAGAAAGCCCCAACCCCAAGGAGGTAAACGGAATGCTTTATATCGGAATTGACCTGGGCACCTCGGCTGTTAAGCTCCTGCTCATGGACGGAGAGGGGAATATTAAAAAGATAGTCTCCCGTGCGTATCCTATCTCGTTCCCGCACCCGGGCTGGTCGGAGCAGGCTCCGGAGGATTGGCTGCGTGAGACAGTTGAGGGTATAAGAGAGCTGACGGAGTGCTGCGACAAGCAGCTCATTGCCGGTATCGGCGCGGGAGGACAGATGCACGGCCTCGTCGCGCTCGACAAGGACGGTAGGGTACTGCGTCCTGCCATTTTATGGAATGACGGACGTACCTCCGAGGAAACTGACTGGCTCAACAAGGTAATCGGAAAAGAGGAGCTTTCACGGCACACAGCAAATATCGCTTTTGCCGGCTTCACCGCGCCGAAGCTCTTATGGATGAAAAAACACGAACCGGAGCTTTTTGCCCGGATCGATAAAATTATGCTCCCTAAGGACTACATTAACTACAAGCTTTCAGGCGTCCACTGCACGGACTATTCGGACGCTTCCGGTATGCTGCTTCTGGATGTAAAAAACAAGCGCTGGAGCAGGGAAATGCTCGATATCTGCTGTGTAAAAGAGGAGCAGATGCCGCGGCTTTTCGAAAGCTATGAGTCGGTCGGAACACTAACGCCTGAAATGGCAAAGACTCTCGGACTGTCTGAGAACGTCCGTATCGCAGCGGGAGCGGGCGATAACGCGGCAGCCGCGATCGGAACCGCCACTGTGGGAGGCGGACGCTGCAATATCTCACTCG
>JASDTK010000032.1:0-1684 GCA_041891555.1 Oscillospiraceae bacterium | reverse complement strand
ACCTCGGGCACAATCTTCATTTCCAGCGATAAATTCGGCGTCGACAAGCACAACGCGCTCCATTCCTTTGCTCATGCGGACGGAAATTATCATCTTATGGGCTGTATGCTCTCAGCCGCCTCCTGCAATAAGTGGTGGATGGAGGATATAATAAAAACTGAGCGTTATTCAGATGAGCAGACAAAGATAACGCACGAAAAGCTGGGACGCTCTTCGGTGTTTTTCCTGCCCTACCTCATGGGCGAGCGCTCGCCTCACAATGATTCCGATGCCCGCGGCACGTTTATCGGGCTTTCAATGGACACGACGCGTGAGGACATCACGCTTTCGGTGCTTGAGGGAGTGGCCTTCGGCATACGCGATTCGCTTGAGGTCGCGCGGTCGTTGGGAATCGATATTAAGCGCAGTAAAATCTGCGGCGGCGGGGCGAAAAGCCCGCTGTGGAAGGAAATTATATCAAATGTACTCAATCTTGAGCTCGACAGCGTAGAGACGGAGGAAGGCCCCGGATATGGAGGTGCGATACTCGCCTCTGTCGCCTGCGGGGAGTTTTCTTCCGTGCGTGAAGCTGCAGAAAAGCTCGTGAAGGTAAGCTCCACCTTAAGACCGGATGCGGAGATTGCCGCACGATATGAACAGCGGTATCAGGTGTTCCGGCAGATATACCCCATAGTAAAACCTCTGTTCGGAATAATTAAAAATGAGCGGGACTGAGGCTGAAAAAGAATATGAGACAGAAAAAAGAGCATGACATGTCGATACTGAACAGAGCGCTGACAGGGCTTGTACTGCGCATTGCTATCGCTGGATATATCGGATATCTGGCGTGGCAGATACTGACGGGAACGCTTAAGGGCGGGAGCCCCATACCGGTATGGGGAGCATGGCTTATTTTCACGGCTTTCATGGCCGCCGGAATTGCTTTTTGCGTTTATGCGGTGAAGCAGTATCTTATCATAAGAAAACTGGCGGAGCTTCCGAAAACGGGAGACGCCGAAATAAGCGTGGACAGCGGCAATAATGAAAGCGACGACTGACCGCCTTTATAGAAAAGACGATGAGTTGAACGATAAAGACTTATTAAAATAGATTTTGGACTCAAGGAGGCAATAATTATGATTACAAACATACCTGAAGTGAAGCTGGGCATTGTCGCGGTTTCCCGTGACTGCTTCCCTGTAACGCTTTCCCAGAAGCGCAGAGCGGCCATTACCGCCGTCTGCGGACATAAAAAACTGGATATATTTGAAGCCAAAACGACTGTTGAAAACGAAAAAGACATGCTCTGTGCAGTCGAAGAAGTTAAAAATGCCGGCTGCAACGCGCTTGTCGTATTTCTCGGCAACTTTGGTCCGGAAACTCCTGAAACTCTTATCGCAAAGTATTTTGACGGCCCATGCATGTATGTGGCGGCGGCGGAGGGCGACGGTGACCTGATAGACGGACGCGGAGACGCCTACTGCGGCATGCTCAACTGCTCATACAATCTAGGAATGCGCCACCTGAGCGCGTATATCCCGGAATACCCCATAGGCACAGCTGTTGACATAGCGGACATGATTGCGGATTTCGTCCCCGTCGCCCGCGCGGTAATAGGCGTCAGGAATCTGAAAATCATAACCTTCGGACCGCGTCCACAGGATTTTTTCGCCTGCAACGCTCCGATACAGGGACTATATGAGCT
>JASDTK010000031.1:0-6422 GCA_041891555.1 Oscillospiraceae bacterium | reverse complement strand
CCTTAGATTGATTTTTCAGTTTTGAGCTTTTTCAAACAACTGCCGGTATTGTTCTTTGACCGCCATCGGTCCCTTTATCCGAATTCCTCCGGCAAACTGGAATACCCATGCGAAGAAGGTCTGCCCGACGGATGCCTCCACAGTTGCAGTAAAATGCTCTTTATCGGTAATCTCCGTCCGGACATCATCCCCAAAACGGTCAATCACGTATTCCATAGGGCAGACTCTATTACTGCTACCCATGACAATACAGCCTCCTTACTCCAGTAGTTATTTAGTTGAATGCACTTTTTCAATCAGCTAATCATCGTTCATTGCGGCTCACTCAAACGGTAAAGCTTTCTGACGGAAGCCATCACTTCCTGCCATGAAATATCTGTGGCATAGCTAAACTTCTGTGCATAGTCCCGCCACAGCTTTTGCATATCCGCGTTTGCTGCCACTTCATCGAACACCGCTTCGGCGTTCTGCATTAGCGCCGTAGAACCGCGCTTTTTCGCGGTGGCAACCAGTGCACTGCGCAGGTCGTCTGCGTTCAGGCTGCTGCCGTATAACTGTGAAAGGATATGTAGATCGTAGAAGTCCCGCATCCGAGTATTGGTGGTGGTGCGGGTCACCACGGTCTCAAGCTTTTCGGCCAGTACTGTTTCAAGGTTGTATGCCATAACTTCAATACGACGTTCCTCGAACATTAGCTTAAAGCTGTATTGGATTGCTCTCGGCGTTATGGCATCTCCGGTTGATACGTCAATTTTCATCGGCGTGGTAACGCCATCGAACAAGGCTTCCATCGTGACGCGAACACCTGGATACTCCGCCTCATCCATAATTTTAGATACGCGCTTAATGTGGAAATCAACGCCGTCATCAATTCGTACGGAAATGATTTCAGTCATAATATCCGTAACCTCATCCACTCCGACCGCCGCTCCGTTAACGGTAGCGTCCATGTCCATCGTGGAACGCGCGTCAATGCCTACCATCGCCGCAACGAGCATACCGCCTTTTAGAATGAACTTATCCCGATGCGTCGAGAGAGAGACGCGCTCTAGGAAACGCTCCATCATGTAGTTCCGCATAAGAAGCTGCGCATCCGCCACTTTTTCCTTGGAAAGATTGCGGATCAGGTCTTTAAGCTGTCTGGATGTCTTTATCATCACAGAAGCACCTCCAAATACTGTTTCAAGATTTTTTCAACATGTAGCTCCCGAGCATATTGCATGAGCTGTCGAAGATTTTTGTCTGGTCGCTTTGCGTATTGTTTCAAGGCATCCTGAAACGTCTGAGCTTCGATATTGCTCCGGCTGCGAATAATATCGCAGACCGTTCGCTCCACATCATAGACAGGAACGGTATGGCCAAAGGGCGTTTTCGCTTCTATCACGCCAAGCTCGTGAAGTTCTTTTTTTATATTGTAGACTTTAATTCCGTCAGCAGTCAGCTTTGAGGGATTGTATCCTGCCTTTACGGTGACACTGTACCGTGTCGGTTCCCGGTCGGTCATATCATGTAGAAACAGTGCCGTTTCATGCGAGAAAACCGCCTGCTTACACCGGAGGCTGAGAACATACATAGCATCCATCCATGCCTCCGGCGAAACATAAATTCCGTGGGCCACCTTTTCCAGTTTACGAATTTTCACATATTCATAAAAAGATGGCTTTGATACGCCAACCGCTAATACGTCAGAAGTCATTACAATCCCGCCATTGTTTGCAAGCAATAGGTCGAGCTGTTCAAATTTATCCATACGTGTTCATTCCTTTCGTGCTATTATTATATCCCGTTATAGCACGAATGTAAACACGGAATTGATAAGTTTTAGCGAATTGTACCTATAAATTCTGTCCTGTATCGTGTACCGCAGCCGTTGTAATTATCTCAGTAGCCACGTCGCCAGCATAGACAGATTGTATTCTATCTAGCATAATCTAAGGCCGTGGGCGCATAAGCGCTCACGGTCTTTAATACTAATCCCCATTTTTAATCGAGATTAGTATTAGATTGATTTTTCAGTTTTGCGCTTTTTCAAGCATCTGCCGGTATTGTTCTTTGACCGCCGTCGGTCCCGTTATCCGAATTCCTCCGGCGAATTGGAATACCCAAGCAAAGAAAGTTTGGCTGACGGACACCTCGGTGGTAACCGTGAAATGCTCTTCATTGGTTATCTCTGTTCTGACAGCTTCCCCAAAACGGTCAATCACGTATTTCATGAGCTCGTTTCTGCATAAGAGAGATACTTCACAGGTCTCTCCGTCATACATACTGAAGATGTTGACGGTATAGTTCACAGGATCAAAATTCTCCGGGCGGGGAACTATGCACTTATCCAATATATTCGGCGCTTTCATGCGGTCTACGCGGAAGGTGATAATCTTGCTGTGGTGCTCGGAATAGCCAAGGACATAATATTTGTCTTCGTTATACAGCATCGCATATGGAGAGAATATGTATGGCTCACAGTCGTGCTTTGGCACAAGCGTTTTGTCGGTAGTGTACTCATAGTATACAAACGCAATCTGCATTCCGCTGTTAATGGCCCTGTGTATGATGTCCACCGTGTAGAAGATGGATTCATTTTCAGGTTTTATACGGCCTGCTGTGTAGAGATGGCGCTCTAACTCCTTTGCGTTGTTATCTCCGGCAAGCGTCATAAGCTTTTTAATCAAGAGGTCACTTTTCTTGGCGGTGATAAATTTTGAGGACTCCACCGCATCTACCAGAAGCTTCAGCTCCGCGAGCTCGAACTGCCTGTCGGAGAAGTAATATCGCGTCTGAGTACCCCTGGTAGCCAAAATCTCGATCCCACATTTATTCAGAACATCTATGTCCGCTTTAACCGTGCTGCGGTCAGTCGGTACATCCTTTTCAGCAAAATTGGCGACTATCTCCGCCGTTGACAGCTGATGATCTTCATCTGTCGCGGCATATAGAAGCTTTAACAGCTCTATCAAACGTTCTTTACCTGTCATTGTTAATCCTTTCAATGATATGATGCGAATCTCGACAAACTGGAAGTTGTCATTGTATTTTGCTTCCGGCGTTTAAAATATAAACGCCAATAATAATTACAATCGCACCGACAATCTGGTAAAACGAAAATTCATGAGGAAGATCCTTTGTTCAAATATCAGCATAACTATAGTTAAGAGCATCTTCGACTGCATCAAGAATAGCCGGAGCAAACTCTTCCCTTTTCATATTTAAGGATTTCAACATCTTCTTATTTCTACAAAAAGTCTTATACAACAGCTTTTTATCTCTGTTGTTCAAATCAATCTTATAAAGAAGGTTTGACAAAGATATTATTAAATCTCTAAAATCAGTGCATAGTTTACTATCGGTTTTCCTTTCTGTCCATGCAATAAATTTAGCGAAATCATTCGCAGAGTATTTCGGATGTAAACCCATTATCGGATTTACAAGCAATTGTGTGGACGATGACATCAAGTTCACATATGCACCAAGCTCATACTGTTGTGCTTCATTCATTTTGTTATAATCCAAACCAAATGTATTAATGTGAACAATGGCGTCCTTAAGATTTTCACTTTCATCTACAATCCGAGAAATGCGTTCATTTAACTCTGCAATCGCAAGATCATAAGATCTCACATCGCGTTCACTAATAAGAGTAAAAATATCTTCAATATGCTTTTTGTCGCTCATTGATTTCCAAAATAGTAGGCCGCTCGTTATAAGTGCAACACCAGCAATTGCCCAGCCAACTGGTCCCGCAAGTGCAAGAAACGCATCTCCCGCAGCCATACCACCGCCACCAGCGGCGAGAGCTCCACCGCCAAGCCAAGCTAATGCAGCATTTGTTGCAGCCGCTCCACTTAGTGTAGAAATTGCAGTACCTGTTGACGCTACGCCAAATGTCGTTGCAATTCCCATTGCGGCTGTCGGCCCAAGAGCAGCAACAGCAACACCGGTACCAACCCCAGCAGCACCTGCGCCAGCACTCTTTACCGTCGCATTTTTATAGTTTTTTTCTATTTTTTCAGCTTGTTGTTTCCAATTCAATCGAATGTCTTTTAGCTTTTCATACTGTAGTCTTTTCTCATTAGGAACATTTCTGATTTTATCAAAAAGTTCTTGAATGTCATTCAAAACAGAATACAGACTATTTGTATTACTTCCAAGTTTTTCGATTATTTCATTCGTTTTATTGATTGCAGACTGCGCTTTGTCCTGCGCTAATTGAAGCTTTGATTTCTTTTTAGACATCTCGTTTCCCTCCACAAAAATACGAATCTATATCTGATTTTGCTTTCAGTATTTCTCCTTCAGGAACATTTCGCTTCATTGCCAACATTACCGTTTTTTGAAACGCTTCAATATACATATCGCTGTTCTGCAAGTCATCAATAAATGTCAATAAGTATTGATCATCATAAACATCAGATAGGGTCTTAAGGCCTTCAATATAATTAATTATAATGATTTTTTTTCTCGTAATGAAATATACTTCTTCTTTTGAATTGTGCGCTTGTATTCCTCTCTTGGATTCACCATACAACGAAATAGCAAAACGACCTACGCCAACGACATTTAATCTCATAACGAACTCTGCAACAATAAAACATCCGCCACCGGTTGCAAAGCCACGAATTGTAGCATCACCTATGTCTATTAAGCAAAATGTTCCGTGTGCTACCGTCAGCATACGCTTAACAGTTGCGTTAGAAAACGGTTCGCAGGACTTCCACATTAAAGAAAACGACCGGTTTTCTTTTGAAGTATTAGAAAAATACTTAATAAGTCGTCTTATGGCATAAATCAACCTAACGACCATTTCGTTAATGAATACCGGAATAGCCTGTGCAGTTTGAAATCTTACATCGTATCCCTCTTTATAAATTTTCAAAGCCAGTTCACTTGCTGATTTATCAAATTGCGAGACAGGAATATTAAGCTTTCTCTTTATGGCGATGACATCGTTTGTCCATGACCACAATGGCGATGGAAGTCCCATTCCTCTCCCTTTGCTACTTGATGACCCCGACATATCGGAAATTAGATGACCTATCCAATTTGCAAAAGCAGCGAACAACTTACTTGGTATATTGCTACCACGCAATTCAAAACGTCCATCTGCATTTTGTAGTGAAATAAGTTCACCATCTGATACAAAGTGAGAGGTATTTGCAAACTGATCCAATATTGAGAAGAACAATCCACATAAACTTGGATTATGAGCAAGTGATTTAAAATGATGGTTTTTCGGATTAAGATCAAATATTTCACTTGCAGCGTCACCGGCCCCGCGCTGGTCATAAGGTATTTTAAATTTGTCCTCAAGATTTTTTATGGCGGATGATATTGTACTATTATCCTTATTTGGACAACAAAGTTTTGCAAAATCCTTTGTCCTATTTTCAAACCAACTGTCAGTGATTTTGCCTATCGGAGATTCTCCCGGTTTTCCAACCAGAAAAATGTCAATAATTCCACACAATGCACCAGAACTTGCAGATAATGCGTAATCCACCTTATCACACTCAGGTGTAAGATTTTTTATTGTTTCAAGAGTTTCACTAAGCCTATTATCCAGACTTTGCAATTCGGCTTCGGCATCAGATAATGCTGATGAAACAGATTTTGCAAAGGTAAAATTATCATTATCTATGTTTAGGTCAAGAAATAAAGAATCATGATCGTCCATAGCTTCCACATTGCCCCCTTGTGAATTTACTGTGTTATCGTATTCATTGAATTTTCCCTAATTGCTATAACTGCCATTGATCTTTCAAACTACTCATGTGCTCCGCATGACAATAATGCAATTTTCACTGTTATATCCTCCGGCGATAATATCTGGCTGGCCATTTGTACCGATAATTCAAAATTGAGAAAGCCTTGAGAAGTGCTGCGCCCAAGGGCTTCTTAGTAATTCTTGAATACAGGATTCAATTATGTGCGAATGCTCAGGCTGAGATAGGATGATATAGTCTCTGGCAGTTCCGCGAGAGAAGCGGAGCCCAATTAATGATGCGCTGCTAAGTGAGCTAGCAGAAAGCAACTCTTTGAATCTCGAGAAATATATGGCATCAGACTCATGGCTGCGGTGATTATAGAAAATCACACTATGTCCGGTGGTATAATAATCCTCAATTTCAGAACGAAAAACGTATTTGAAATGGTTGGAGGAAGATATGCTTTTTACTTCCAGACCATTATCCGGATCGAGAAATACCATGTCTGCATTTCTTAATTGCAACAGTGCCTGCTGGTGCCATCCAGGTCTGTCTTTCACACTGCTCGGGACAACTTGACTAAAATAAACGCATCCGGGCATGAGATCCATCTCCTCCATAGTACGAACGGAGCGCTGATTTCCATATACCATATAACCAAGTTTACCGCGAAGCTCTGGATCACAGGCATCATAAATTGGATTTGTCAGATAGGAAATATGC
>JASDTK010000030.1:1768-6456 GCA_041891555.1 Oscillospiraceae bacterium | reverse complement strand
CCATATGACGGCTATGCGCTGAGAGCGGCCGACAGCGCGGGCGCTTCACGCGAAAATCCCGTTTCACTTACAGTAATCGGACAGAGCTTTGCCGGAAAACCCGCCGAAACAGAAGTCGGCAGCGGCGAGGCCGTGCAAATAATGACAGGCGGCGTCATTCCCGACGGCGCGGACTGTGTGCTTCCTCAGGAAAAGACCGACGAGGGAGAGTGGCAGGTCAGAATATATAAAGCTCTTGAGCCCTATGAAAACTATTGCAGGCAGGGCGAGGATTTTTTGAAAGCAAGAGAAATCATTCCTTTTGGAATCCCTGTGACAGCGGCAGTAGCGGGAGTAGCCGCGAGTGCGGGTTTAACGGAGCTGCTGGTATTTCCAAAACCCAAAATTGCGGTTCTTTCAACCGGAGATGAGCTCCAGTCTCCCGAGCTGCCTTTGAAAAAAGGACAGATTTACAGCTCAAACACACCCTATCTTTCAGGACGTATTTCAGAACTGCGTATGTCCGTCGTTCAGATTGCTTATGTACATGATGACGTTGAGGAAATCACAAGGGCCTTCGAGGCGGCAAGTAAAATTTCCGATATAGTCATTTGTACCGGCGGGGTATCGGCCGGAAAAAAAGATCTTGTACCCGAAGCTCTTAATGTTCTCGGAGCCGAAATAATCTTTCACGGTGTCGAAGTTAAACCTGGAATGCCTGCGGCCCTGGCTATGCTCGAGAATAAACCGCTTCTTGCTCTCTCCGGCAATCCCTTCGCCTGCGCCGTTACCTTCGAGCTTCTGGCAAGAAGCGCATTTTCTATTCTTGCTTCAAATCCGCTTCTCGAGCCTGTCAAATTAAAATCAAAATTGACAGTCGACTGTTCAAAAGCACGTCCTGTGCGCCGCTTTTTAAGAGGACTTGCCAAAGATGGCGGCGTTTCCATCTCTGGCGAGCAGGGAAACGGACAGCTCCTGACGCTCATCGGGAGCAATTGTATTGTAGAGCTTCCGGCAGGTAATGAGCCCCTGATTACGGGAACTCATGTTGATGTATATATGCTGGAGGGCAATACTTATGGCTGATAGACCCGTACTTCTGGCTGTGAGCGGTGTCAAGAATTCAGGAAAAACAACCCTTATCGAACGCCTTTTGCCGCTACTTGCGAAAAACGGCTTGCGTACAGCCGTTATCAAGCACGACGGTCACGGATTTACACCGGATACACCGGAGACTGACAGTTTCAGGTTTTTTTCCGCCGGAGCCTGCGGTGCCGCCGTATTTGACGGCGAGAAATTTTCTCTGACGTGTCGGGCATCCGTTTCGGAAAAAGAGCTTATCGCTTTATTTCCGGACGCCGATCTGATATTATTGGAGGGGTTTAAAAGCTCGGAGTATAAAAAGCTGGAGCTTGTACGCGGGGGAGTGTCAGTTTCGCCTGTTTGCAATGCGCAGACTTGCATTGCTTTAGTCAGCGACCTTGAGCTTGTAACAAAGCTGCCGCTCTTTCATCCTGACGCGGTTGAGGATATAGCGGCATTTATAACCAAATATACGAGAAATGGAGCATACTATGCTTGACAGCTACGGAAGAACCATTGACTATGTCCGTGTTTCCGTAACGGATCGCTGCGACCTGCGCTGTTTTTACTGCATGCCCGAAAATGGTGTTGAGCAGATTTCGCATGATGAAATACTGCGCTATGAGGAAATTGTTCGCATTGTGCGGCTGCTCTCTCAGGTGGGAATAAAAAAAGTCCGGCTTACAGGCGGAGAGCCGCTTGTGAGGCGTGGGCTTGCATCGCTTGTGAGAGATATAAAAAATATTGACGGCATCGAAAGGGTACTCCTTACGACGAACGGAATGCTGCTAAAAGAGAACCTGCCCGCGCTCGTCAATGCCGGCCTTGACGGCGTCAACATCAGCATCGACGCTCTCAGCGAAGAAACCTTTGAAAAAATAACCCGCCGCAGCGGAGTTGATAAGGTCCTCGATTCCGTAGACGCGGCTTTATCCTATCCCGCGCTTAAGGTAAAAATCAATTGTGTCCCAACTGAGCTGAACAGAAATGAAATCATACCCCTCACAGGACACTTCCTGAAAGACGAAAGGCTGTCGCTTCGGTTCATAGAAATGATGCCTATAGGTCTCGGCAGAGAATGCTCCGGCATTCCGGAAGCTGAGCTCGTGCAGATGCTGCAAAGCGAGTTCGGTGAGCTTAAGAGACTGCCTGACGAAGCGGGCGGAGGCCCTAGCAGATACTATAAGCTTGCATCTCTCTCGGGACGCGTCGGGTTTATCAGCGCTGTCAGTCATGCTTTTTGCTCCGATTGCGACAGAATCAGACTTACAGCGAACGGATTTCTCAAAACCTGTCTGCAATACGACTGCGGAACGCAGCTCCGGCCTCTGCTAGAGCTGAGCGACACTGAGCTTTTGGAGCTTATCAGACAGACGATTATGGATAAGCCCGAGCGGCACTGCTTTTCGTCGGGAGAAAACTCCGGCCTTGATCAGCATATAATGTCGCAGATAGGAGGATGAATTCGAAATGGGAAATATAATTGCCGTATGTACAAGCTCCGTCAAGGGAGTTCAGAAGAAAAACGCAGGCACCGTGAAGCTTATCGCCGACTGGGGTATAGAGGGGGACGCACACGCGGGAAAATGGCACCGTCAGGTCTCGCTTTTGTCCCACGATAAAATCGAGGAATTTCGGGCAAGGGGAGCCGAAGTAGCGGACGGCGCTTTCGGGGAGAACCTTGTGGTTTCAGGCATAGATTTCAGAACGCTTCCTGTTGGCACGCGTTTTTCGGTAAATGACGTTCTGCTCGAGCTGACGCAGATAGGAAAGGAATGTCACAGCGGCTGTGAGATTTACAAAAAAATGGGCGACTGCATAATGCCGCGCGAGGGAGTATTCACCCGTGTACTTAGCGGCGGAACCATAAGCGTAGGGGATACGCTCACCGTGTTGCCGCCTACTGATGACAAAGGAGAAAAGGCGTGAAAAAACGAACCGCATTTGTTCTTATGCTGGCTATGATCTGTTCTCTTTCGGCCTGCGGCAAAGCCGCGGCTGAACCAAGTGCGTCACCTGCATTGGATGAGGTGCAGCCCTCAGAGAAAGCTGTTGAATTGACTGTATTCGCTGCGGCCTCAATGACCGAAACCCTGAATCAGGTTATCGAGCTTTATAAGTCGGCTGCACCCAATGTCACGATTACCCCGACCTATGATTCTTCGGGCACGCTCATGACGCAGATTTCAGAAGGCGCGGAATGCGATCTCTTTATTTCCGCCGCTCGGAAGCAGATGGACGCCCTGGATGCGACGCAGGCCGCCGAGAAAAATCCGGATAAATTGGACTTTATAGATTCCGGTACGCGTGTAAACCTCCTTGAAAACAAGATCGTGCTTGTCGTGCCGGAGGGCAATCCTGCGAACATCACGAAATTTGCCGATATTGCAAACGCGGAGATGATTGCGCTCGGCAACAGTGATGTGCCTGTCGGCAGCTATTCTCTTGAGATTCTCAAATACCTCGGGCTGGATATCGCGGCTCTTGAGAACGCAGGCAAGGTCACCTACGGCTCAAATGTGAAGGAGGTTACGACGCAGGTTGCCGAGAGCACGGTAGACTGCGGCATCGTTTACGCTACCGATGCCTTTGTGGCGGGACTGACTGTTGTTGACACCGCTACAGACGATATGTGCAAGAAGGTTATTTATCCCGCCGCGGTATTAAAGGCAAGCAAAAATTCCGAAGCGGCCAGGGCATTTCTTGATTTTCTGAAGTCTGACAAAGCCATGTCGATTTTTGAAAAAGTTGGTTTTACAAAGGCCGAATAATGTAGTATATTATATATACGATAACGCCGAATTGCGGCGAAGGGAAATCTCATCTGCCGGAGGTTTCCCTTTATCCGGTTTTTGAGTTCTTAATTATTTCTCCTCCGGAGGTGAGCAATGGACTGGTTTCCGCTTATTAATTCGCTACGGATAGCCGCAATATCCACTGTCGTCATCTTTTTCACCGGTATTCTCGCGGCGTATTACATTGACAAAGCTCCACGGCTCATCAAGGGTATTCTGGATGTGCTTTTAACCCTGCCGCTGGTGCTGCCGCCGACAGTGGTCGGCTATCTTCTTTTGCGCCTGCTCGGGCCGAGACATGTCGTTGGTCTGTGGTTTTTCGAAGTATTCGGCGCTAAGCTGGTTATGACATGGTGGTCAGCGATATTCGCGTCTGTCGTCGTTGCGTTTCCGCTTATGTACCGCACTGCTCGCGGAGCCTTTGCGAGCTTTGATAATACGCTCGCCGACGCGGGCCGCACGCTGGGACTGTCAAACTCATATATTTTCTGGCATATACGTATGCCGTACTGCAAGCTTGGAATACTTGCGGGCGTTGTATTAGCTTTTGCCCGCGCGTTGGGCGAATATGGGGCTACATCAATGATAGCCGGTTACACTCCGGGTAAGACAGCGACGATTTCAACCACTGTTTACCAGCTTTGGCGGACGGGTGACGATGAGCTTGCGGCAAAGTGGGTACTTGTTAATATTGCAATCTCAGCAATCATACTCCTTTCTATAAATTTCCTCGAAAAAAGCCGACGCCGGAAGGGGGTGGCCTGATGGCTCTGATTGTAGACATCAGAAAAAGCCTTGGTAATTTCCGTCTGAATGTCAAATTTGAAGCTC
>JASDTK010000030.1:0-1758 GCA_041891555.1 Oscillospiraceae bacterium | reverse complement strand
CTGGGTTCCTCCGGCTGCGGCAAGAGCGTGACCCTCCGCTGCATAGCCGGAATTATGACTCCCGACGAGGGGCATATCGAGCTGGACGGGCAGGTGTTCTTCGACAGTGAAAGTAAAATCAATTTGTCGCCGCAGAAACGGCATGTAGGCTATCTTTTCCAGCAATACGCCTTGTTCCCGAACATGACGGTTGAGCGGAATATTTCCGCCGCAGTCAGAGAGCATGACAAGAAAAAAGAAGTCGCGGCCGAAATGCTCCGCGTTTTTCAGCTTGAGGACGCGGCTCAGAAGCGTCCTGCCGAGCTTTCGGGAGGACAGCAGCAGAGAGCAGCTCTCGCACGGATTTTAGCGACAAAGCCTGCGCTATTGCTTCTGGACGAGCCTTTTTCCGCTTTGGACAGCTATCTCAGATACCAACTCGAGTTGGAGCTTATGGATACGCTTTCAAGATTTAACGGTAACGTCATCTGGGTTTCGCACGACAGGGGAGAGGCGTTTAGAAACTGTTCACGCGTATGCGTGATCGAAAACGGAAAATCTGAGCACGTAGTCACAATGGATTCGCTCTTTCATGATCCGGGAACCGAGTCCGCGGCGAGGCTGTCCGGTTGCAAAAACTTCGTTTCGGCAATACCGGAGGGCAGCGCAGTTAGGATTCCCGACTGGAATGTAACTCTGCAGTGTGACAGACCCGTACCGGAAAACGTAAGTTCTGTCGGGCTTCGAGCTCACTATTTCCGATTTGCGACGCAAGGCGAGGAAAATGCCATTAGCTGCGGGGTCGAAAGGGTCATTGAGGATGTATTTTCCGAAATTTTGATGCTACGCCCGGAGGGTAGCCTCAGCGGCGCTCCGCTTATACGAATGGAAACAAGTAAAGAATGCTGGCTATCGCAGACTGATAAAACATCGGTTACAGTCTGTATCTCACCTCAGGATATCCTACTTTTACACTAAGGAGGAATTATTATGTTCAGTGCCGCTGTTATTACAGTCAGTGACCGCTGCCACCGTGGCGAACGTGTGGACGAGGGCGGTCCGCTCGTTAAAAAAGCGCTGGAAGATGCCGGATACGCTGTTACTCTCACGCTGATCGTTCCGGATGAACAGCCTCAGATTGAATCAGCACTGAAGAAGATAGCTGACGAAAAATCCGTGGATTTTATTGTCACCACCGGAGGTACCGGTTTTGCTCCGCGAGATGTGACGCCGGAGGCTACGCTTGCCGTATGCGATAAGCTCACTCCGGGAATACCGGAAGCAATGCGTTATGCTTCTTTAAAAATCACTTCCCGCGCCATGCTTTCACGCGCTCAGGCGGGAATACGAAACGGTACTCTGATAATTAACCTGCCCGGCTCACCAAAAGCCGCTAAAGAAAACCTTGAAGCCGTTTTGCCCGCGCTTGAGCATGGGCTCATCATGCTTCAGGGTGAGCCTGCAGACTGTGCAAAGCTGAGTAATTAATGTGATGAAATACAGGCGGGGCAGGGAGTAATATCCTTGCCCCGCTTATGTATATCTGACAAAATATCGCAGCTAATTTTGGCTTTATTAAGCTTGCATTTTATGAGATTTGTTATAAAATATATGTGTGAATAACAAGCTGACAATTTAATATTTGTGATTTATATATGCTCATAATCTGGTTGAGCGTGTCTACCAACTACCTTTAATAGTTGTCTATAAATTCCTTGAACGGATTTATAGCAGCAAGTTGAGGTAGCTTTTTTTCACTTAAAAATACGGTGAATACGT
>JASDTK010000029.1:0-6501 GCA_041891555.1 Oscillospiraceae bacterium | reverse complement strand
ATCAAACAGACTTACCGCTTCTCCTGATGGCACGGATTTATCATAGATATCCCCGGCAATCATCACCCCGTCAGGTTTTTCATCGTCAATAATATGTAGAATTTTGGTCAGTATGTACTCCTGGTCTTCCAGCATTGAAAACTCATTGACACGTTTTCCAATGTGGAAGTCGGATAAATGGATTAGTTTCATAATGTTGTTCTCCCTGTTGTACGATGCAGTTCCAGTATACTTGCTATTCTTTCAAGGACAAATATCCAGACTCATTTTCGCTGATTTGACCTCGCGCAATTGCAAGTGAAATACCATTGGACATTGCCGATACTACAACATTCCCGGAGCGGGCATATCCGAGGAGCTTTGACATTTCTCTAATCAGATCTTCTTTTGGCAGTCCGATTTGCTCCTTCAGGACAACGCAGGCCGTATTGGCCGCCTCCTGAACGGGCACGTCCTTTGCGTCCCGACGGTTATCGCCGTCTCCTGACGCGCGAAACTCCTCGTAGGTCTCAGGGATCTGAATTTGTGTCCAGTAAAACTTTTGATCAGCTTGCACCGTGGATTTCGCCTGCATTCTCCTTAGAATCTCGTCAGTTCTGGCTTGGATCCGCGCTCCAGCTCTTGCGATGCAAAAGCTCTGCAGAACGCGCCGCGTCAAAAGGCCTTCACTGATCGGCGCCTCAGCTTGAATCACGCTTTGAAGAGCCGTTTCAATCTGCCTCGTACTTTGAGGCAACAGATACTCCTCTGGCGACATCATCCGTGTAGGTAGAACAGCTGCGTGATAGGTTTTTACAGCAGAGGTAGGCATCACTGGCTCGCGGTAGGCACCACTCAATCTCGCTGTGGAAACAGGTAAGGGAATCACTTCTACTGTGGGCGGAGCCTTTTCCGGCACAGTTGTTTTTGGCCTATCGCGCCTCTTTTCTATAGCGTTTAAATGCGCGAGCAGCGCACTGATTTCCTTCTGGCCATTATCCCACCAGTCCATGGCCCAGATCCTGTGGATCTCCCATCCCAAGCCGTTCAATACGGTTATCTGCGAAATTTCACGATCGCGCGTCGTTTTGGATTTTCCATATACCGGTCCATCCAATAGAATACCAAGGAGATATCGCTCGGGCTGCCGCGAATCGACGACTCCGATGTCAAGCCGATACTCCGAATGACCGACAAGTTTATGCGCTTGATAACCCCGCGTATCCAACTCCCGGCATATGGACTCTGCGATACCGCTGTTCATATCTTCAAATGTTTCAGTGCTCTGCCAATTTGCCGAAAGCGCCACCCCTCCGGCGTATTCAAGAAAGGCTTTGAGCGCCGCAACGCCGGTAGCCGAAGTGCGGGACAGATTGATCTGGTCCGCCGTCAGCGTTGAAAATACCATCATCTCCTGACGCGCGCGGGAAACGGCGACATTCAGCCGACGCCAGCCGCCTTCACGGTTGAGCGGCCCGAAATTCATAAATACCCTCCCGTCGGCATCTGGGCCATAACCGATGGAAAAGAGAATAACATCCCGTTCGTCACCCTGCACGTTTTCAAGATTTTTAATAAACAGCGGTTCCTCGGCTTCATAGGCCCAGGACTCCAGAGCTGCGTTACCTTTGCATGCCTCGGTGAACAGATCGTCAATCAGATTCTGCTGCGAGATATTGAAAGTCACAACGCCAACGCTCTGCCTGGACAGAAGCGGGTCGCGGCTTCTGCAAATCAGTTCCTGAACGATAGCCTCCGCTTCCTTACGGTTCTGCCTCGTCTTACCGCGGTCAAATACACCGTCAACCCGTATGAGAGAAACCTTTGATTCCAGATCGTTGACGGATGGAAAGGTAAACAGTCTGTTTTCATAAAACTGGCTGTTGCTGAATGCAATCAGGCTCTCATGGCGGCTACGGTAGTGCCAGAGGAGATGTGTTTCAGGCATATTAAGCGCAAGGCAGTCGTCCAAAATGCTCTCCAGGTCCTCGCAATCCAGGTTTTCTTCGTCGGTCGCGTTTCCGGCAAAAAAGCTGGTGGGCGGCATTTGTTTGGGGTCTCCGACAATCACAGCATCCCGGCCCCTTGCCAGCGCGCCGACGGCTTTACAGGTTGGCATCTGTGAAGCCTCGTCAAAGACGACGATATCGAAAGGTGGTCTCTTCGGGTCAAGATACTGAGCCGCCGAGATTGGGCTCATCAGCATGCAAGGACACAGACGCGGCAGGAGATTCGGAATCTGATCAAACAGCTTCCGGATACTCACACCACGCCCACCACTGCGGATAGCGCGCTGCAGAATACCTACTTCAGAGCTTTGTGCCGCCTCCTTCGTAAAATTGGGCACCTTGGCCGCAAGGCGACAGAAAGTCTCGGATTTTGTCAGCTCCATCAGCTCTCTGTCAAGGCGTTTAAATTGTTCGACCTTTTCGCTGAAAACAGAGCCGGAAAACGTATTTAATGCCTCGTCATGTTCTACTGTTTCAATGATGAGCGACATGTAAAGCGCTTTAAAATAGGCGCCGGTTATTTCCGCGTGTCCGAGCCCTCCGTCATACGCCTGTACCACTGTTTCAAGTCCGACACACTTGGCTTCCTCGCAGATGCCTTTCCAGGCCATCCAGTCCTTAAGTTCCATGGTATGCTCGGAAAGCACTTGACACAGCTTCTTTTGACCATCCAGCCAGTCATCAGTCGCGCCAACGGTGAAACGGATATCAAGGAGATTATATAACCCGACCCGGCAGGTATGCGCCGAATCAAAAGTCTCTACCATTTCCGTGATAGCCGGGACCAAATCCTTCACTGCGGCAAACGACTTACGGAGCGTATCCCCACCCGTCAGAGACGCCAGACGCTCCGAACTCTTCGATATGTCCGTCGTAAGCGCGCCGATTTGGGACCAATTTGTATTGGTGCCAGCGTATAGCGCGCCGAGATCGTCTTTGTATTGATCCAAAAGTCTGTTGGCTGCGGCCAACTCGCTCTGATAAGTCGCCAGTGTGCTCAGCGTCTCCCGAAGCGTTTCCTTTTGAACGCTTGTCTTGGAATATAACGTAACAGCTTTCGCAAGTTTGTTCCGACCAAGCAGTTTTGGTAAAAACCATCCTGCCGAAACGGCATCCCATTGCGTGAGCAGACCGGCACCATCCTGATGTAGAAAATCGTCCGTCCACCCACTGGTCAATTTGTCGCGCAGCTCAGACGCCGTAATTGAGTGGCGTGACAATTCCTGAATATCCCGCATTGCGGATAAAACCGAACTATACCCTGCCCAGGCTCGGGGCACAGGGAACCAGACAGCAAGCTCCCCGGCAACGGCACGGAGCTTTTCCCAGTCTGCCTGCGTTACAGGAGGGTGAAGCCCGATGCCGACGGCCAATCTGTTCCCCACTTGTCCCAGAGTTTCAAGCGCGGTCAGATATCGGCCTGTTTTATCCGGCAGCTCCACGCGCAGTTGCTGAGAATAGCCGGCTCTGGCAACATGACAAAGCGGGTGTCCGGCGGGATGACCGACAGCTTTTGCCGATGCGATCAGCCGCTCGACAAGAAGCTTCTGCCGCTCCAACAGGCTTGAATCTGCCGTGGCTGAAAAATCACTGTAGAAAGTGACGACGTCAACACTGTCGCGGTACTTTTCATAGCGACCGATCATATCGAAGAGGGATAAGCCGGATCGGCGCGTTTTATGAAGAGCCTGCGCATAGGCGTCAAGCTCTCTTCGCAGCGCAGCCGATTGCTCGGCTTTCTGTAAATATACCTCTGCGCTTTGGCGGTGCGTGACCTCCGTTGCCTGCCGCAGCTGTTCAAGAATGTCCCTTTTCTTCGATTTATTTGAATGCAGCTCCAGGCAAAATGGTCCGATGCCCAGGGCGTTTAGCCGCTTCTGGACTACGGAAAGTGCCGCCATCTTTTCCGCGACGAACAGGACGGTTTTACCCTGCGCTACGGCGTTGACGATGAGCGCCGTAATTGTCTGGGATTTGCCTGTACCCGGCGGTCCGTGCAGGACGAAGCTTTCTCCGCGCGCGGCGGCGCTGATCGCGTACGTCTGTGAAGCGTCGGCAGGGATCGGAAGCAGAATGCCATCCTCGGGAACACGTTCCCCAAGAGTCATCGGTTCCGCCGCCCAGGATAATTTTCCGTCTATCAGACTGCGGACGATTTTGTTCGTTCGCAAGTCCTCTGCACGATTGCGGATATCATTCCACATGACAAACTGCGTGAAAGAGAAAATTCCCAAAAAAGCCGATTCGACAATATCCCAACGGCTCTGATCCATCACGGCCTTGCGCATTATCGAAAAAACACCACGCAGATCAATCCCATGCTCGTCCAGCGGCAGCGGGTCCAAGCCGGTTACGGTTATACCGTAGTCTTGCTTTAGCATTTCCAGCAACGTAATGTTCATCTGCGGCTCTTCGTCGCGCAGACGGATTACATAGCCGCGGTTTGCTGCCTTGCGGACGATTTCAACGGGCAGTAGCACAATAGGCGCATATCGGGGTTTCTGACTTGTTTTCGTCTCGTACCAACGCAGCAAGCCAAGCGCCAGATAGAGTGTATTGGCTCCGTTCTCCTCCAAAGACGCCTTTGACGAGCGGTAAAGGTTGACAACAGCACGCCCGAGCTCACTTTCACTCAGCACTGAACGGAGGCGCTTGTTCTGAAATTCAGATTTTATGAGCTCCTTGATCGGACCGAGGTTGGATACTGCTTCAAAGCTTCGGCTGTCTGTTTCCGGAAGCTTCCACTCCATAGGGTGGGGACCGATACCATATTCGCTGCCGTCTGCCAGCGCATCCTCCAAATCTCCCAGCGTAGGAGACAAAATGGGTATAACGCTTTGTGTCAGGCGCATATTGACGAGAGTATTGCGCAGTCCCAAATCGAGCAGCTTTCGCTCCCATTGTATCAGCTTATCGGTAGTCTCAGCCGTTTTTTCCTCCGTTACAGTAACAGCCGCACCCATAGCGGAAGGAGCGCTCGTGAGTTCGTCCGACGGACGTAGTTCTTTGACAATTGACCATCCATCTGCGTTATGTATCCGAAGCGGCAGCGGGCGGATACCGCTCAAGCGTGCCCGCCCGACATCGATAATATATTCCAGCGTATCGGTACCACCCAGTTTCTGAACGGCCGCGGACATGGCCCCATCGAAATCAATATTTTTACCAGATACAAAAGCTGTACATTCGACGACTGCAATCTCGCCTATCCCATCTGCCAGACGCTTCGTAATCAGAGCCGGATCATCCTGAACGGCTTCCGGGAATGACAGGGCGTCCAACCAGACACCGGCGAAAATGTGTCCCTTCTGCAGCAGAAGCAGGGGGTTCAGTCCTATAGCCTCTAAGCAGGCGGCATATAAAAGCGTTAAATCAAGGCAGGTCCCCATTTTCTGCTGTATGACAACATCACATAAACGTACGCGCTGTCCGATGGTCTCAAAGCTTGCTGGCGGAACTGAATAGACAATATTCTGCGCCTGAAGCGCGCCGTAAACGGCAGCAGCCTGATTCAGCACACGGTTTGGATCCTGCGTCTGATATGCATCGAGAGACGGGTCTCCCGTCCATTTCCCCAGAAGCTCTGCCGCGGCGGCGCATATTTTTGCGACATCAGGATGGTTCGGAGTCACAAAAGCCGCAAGCAACTCAGGGAAAAATGCCGTGCCGTGCCATTCATCAAAAGCCAGAGCTGTTAACTCCCGTGTTTCCTGCACTAAAATACTATCATTACCCGTAAGCGTAATGTACAGCATTCCACAGATCCGTTCCGTCAGTCCGGCAAGGTATTCGCCATTGGCGGTCAATTTAAGGCCATTAAGTGTAAAGGCAGATTCAGCAGGGATAAAATCAATATTCTGCTCCAATGAAGTAACAATCTCAGGCCCGCTTCGGAAGCTGAGCCGGACATTTTTCAGCGGTACGGCCGTGTCGTTATGTATCACGACCTCCCGGATCAGCGGTACCCTGTTCTGCTGCAGGGCGTAATTAGCAACAGAGGTCATTTCTATGCTAAGCCATATTTTTTCAGTCATGTCGCCCATATGTACACTTCCTTATAAACTTCGTGCGATAATTATTCACTCCCAATTTATTCTTCCAGGGCGGTAAAAAAGTCAGCTTCGCGCATAAGTAGGATGGCAATGCCCTTGGCCTGCAGTTCCAGAGTTTTTTTTACCTTTGTGCCGTAATTTCCAGCACACCAGGCGCTGCTGCCTTGGCCACCGACAAGAAGAATATCTGTTTTCTGAGTCACGGCTGTCTGTATGCTTGCGCCACGGGAAATGAGCTTATCACCTATCTCGGATTTGCTCCCGCAGTCAAATTCCCCGGATAGGCAAATGCTTTTGCCTTGTATATTCAGCTTTGTGCAATTACAGGCGCTTTCATTAACAGGGTCCGTCACTTGCTTAAAAAGACAAAGCATACTGTCAAGCTCAGACTTTTCGAGGATTCCGTCGGCCAATGCGGCCGCCAGCGTCGACGCGCCCACCCCACCCGAGCCACCGAGTAC
>JASDTK010000028.1:0-1238 GCA_041891555.1 Oscillospiraceae bacterium | reverse complement strand
GGACTAGGGCGCGGAATGGGCTTTCGGGATTCCTGTCAGGATCTTCTCGGCTTTGTTCATCTTCTGCCTGAGCGCGCGCGAGAGCGCATACTCGATATCGCGGCAACACAGTTTGAGGACGGCAGCGCTTACCACCAATATCAGCCTTTAACCAAGCGCGGGAATCTGGACGTCGGAAGCGGCTTCAATGACGATCCGCTCTGGCTCATTGCCGCTGTTTCAGCTTATCTGCGCGAGAGCGGCGATTTTTCAATACTCTCCGAGCCCTGTGCTTTTGACAACGACGAGTCTGAAGCCGTGCCGCTTATGGAGCATCTGCGCCGAAGCTTTTACTACACGGTAACACATAAGGGCCCGCACGGTCTTCCTCTTATCGGCCGGGCAGACTGGAACGATTGTCTTAATCTCAATTGCTTTTCAGAAACTCCCGGTGAGAACTTCCAAACCTTCGGTCCGTCCGAGGGTCCTGTCGCCGAAAGCGTGTTCATAGCCGGACTATTTGTAAAATCGGGACAAGAATACGTTGATATTTGCCGCCATCAGGGCCTTTTTGAGGAAGCGGACGAAGCGCTCGGAGAGATTGGCTCCATTGAAAACGCTGTGCTGGACGCAGGCTGGGACGGTGAATGGTTCCTTCGCGCGTACGACGCTTTTTCCCGTCCAATCGGCAGTAAGGGCTGTAAGGAGGGACAGATTTTCATCGAGCCGCAGGGTATGTGCGTCTTTGCGGGCATCGGCATTGAAAACGGTCTCGCGGAAAAAGCTCTCCGAAGTGTCGAAGAGCGGCTTGACACAGACTATGGCATAGTGCTGCTGCAGCCTGCCTACACCTCTTATCATCAGGAGCTCGGTGAAATAAGCTCCTACCCACCCGGTTATAAGGAAAACGCGGGTATATTCTGCCACAACAATCCTTGGGTGAGCTGCGCGGAGACAGTCCTTGGCCACGGCAGCCGCGCTTTTGAAGTGTTCAGAAAAACCTGCCCCACTTATCTGGAGGACGCGGAGGACATACGCCTGACAGAGCCCTACGCCTACTGCCAGATGATGGCCGGAAAGGACGCTCCCGCCTTCGGCGAGGGAAAAAACAGCTGGCTGACAGGCACCGCCGCATGGGCGTTTACAAACGTCAGCCAGTATATTCTCGGCATACGCCCCACTCTGGACGGACTCCTAATTGACCCCTGTATTCCTTCCTCAATGAAAGGCTTCAAGGTTACTAGGGTTTTCCGCGGCGC
>JASDTK010000027.1:0-6597 GCA_041891555.1 Oscillospiraceae bacterium | reverse complement strand
ATGGTCGATAAGCAGCAGACGGAAGTCTGGGATGCTCTCGATGTCGTTATCAAGGAACACCCCGTTCTTCTGAACCGCGCGCCTACGCTGCACAGACTCGGAATCCAGGCGTTTGAGCCGATTCTCGTTGAGGGCCGCGCTCTCAAGCTTCATCCGCTCGTCTGCACCGCCTACAACGCGGACTTCGACGGCGACCAGATGGCAATTCACGTTCCGCTTTCCGCCGAGGCTCAGGCAGAGGCCCGTATACTCATGCTTTCGGCGAATAACCTTCTGCGCCCTCAGGACGGAAACCCTGTTACCGTTCCGACTCAGGATATGATTTTGGGTGCGTACTATCTGACCTTCATCAGAATGGGCGAGTACGAAAGCGAAATGCTCCGCGTCACCGACCCCGGCGATACGGATCTTGAAAAGGACAGCATCATTCCCGCAAAGGAACTCATTGCGGCTAACGAAAGCATCGTCAAGAGATCAAGAGAGGGCGAAATCGAGCTTAAGCCCGCCTCTTTCGAAGGTGTGCGCGCGTTCTCCGGGCCGAATGAAGCAATCATGGCATATGAGGAAGGTGCTATCGGAATGCACTCTCCGATCAGAGTGCGCGTCAAAAAATCTATTAACGGCGAGATAAAAAGCAGGCTCGTTCAGGCAACTGTTGGGCGTATTATTTACAACGAGCCTATTCCGCAGGATCTTGGCTTTGTCAACAGAGGCGATCCCGATCAAATGTTCGACTATGAAATCAATTTCCAGGTCGGCAAAAAGCAGCTCGGAGTCATTATCAACAAATGCATCACGAAGCACGGCTTCACGATTTCCGCAGAGGTTCTTGACAATATCAAGTCCATGGGCTACAAATATTCGACGCTGGGCGCCATCACGATCTCCATCGCGGACATGACGGTTCCGTCGGAGAAAAAGGCGCTTATCAAGGCCACTGAGCAGAAGGTTGTCAACATCGAAAAGCAGTATAAGCGGGGTCTTATTACGGACGACGAACGCTACCGCCTGGTCGTCGCCGAATGGGAACAGACCACCAAGGACGTTACAAAGGCCCTTCAGAACAACCTTGACGAATTTAACCCCATCTATATGATGGCAAACTCCGGCGCCCGCGGCAGCATGAACCAGATACGTCAGCTCGCCGGTATGCGCGGACTTATGGCGAATACCGCAGGTAAGACAATCGAAATTCCTATCAAGGCGAATTTCCGCGAAGGTCTTTCCGTTCTGGAGTATTTCATCTCCTCGAGAGGCGCGCGCAAGGGCCTTGCCGATACCGCTCTGCGTACGGCGGACTCCGGTTATCTGACCCGCCGACTGGTCGACGTCTCACAGGACGTTATCATCAAGGAGCACGACTGCGGAACGCATCTGGGCATCAAAGCGACGACCGTATATGACAAGGGGCAGGTTGTGCAGTCCTTTGGCGACAGTATACACGGACGCTTCCCGCTTAACGACATTACAGACCCGAACACGGGCAAGGTTCTCTTTTCGCATCACACAATGCTGTTCAAGCCCGACGCTGCGGTGCTTGAGGCGGCGGGAATTCACGAGGTGCTTGTGCGCTCCGTTATGACATGCGAATCAAAGAGCGGCGTCTGCTCAAAATGCTACGGTGTAAACCTTGCGGCAGGCTCTCCAGTCAACGAAGGCGAAGCGGTCGGCGTAATTGCGGCGCAGTCCATCGGCGAGCCCGGCACGCAGCTCACGATGCGTACCTTCCACACCGGAGGCGTTGCCGGAGACGATATCACGCAGGGTCTTCCCAGAGTTGAAGAGCTTTTTGAAGCCAGAAAGCCCAAAAAAATGGCCGTTCTTGCCGAGATTTCCGGTACGGTAACGGTTGAAGAAACCCGTAAGAACTCTATGTGCGCTGTTTTGGTCTCAAATCCCGAAACTGGAGAAACAATGGAATTCCAGGTGCCCTATTCCGCGGGACTTCTCATAGCAAGCGGCGACGCAGTTTCGAAGGGCCAGGCTCTCACGTCAGGCGCATATAACCCGCACGACGTACTCCGTATCCTCGGCGTGCCTGAATGCCAGAGTTATATCATTCAGGAGGTTCAGAAGGTTTACCGTCAGCAGGGCGTTGACATCAACGATAAGCACATTGAGGTTATAGTGCGTCAGATGATGCGAAAGGTTCGCGTTGAGGACGCGGGTTCTACCGAGCTTCTGTCGGGAGCTACGGTCGACTGGACCGAGATAAATGACGCGAACAAAGCAATCGAGGAGAGAATAGCTCAGGGCGAAACGGATCTTCGAACTGCAACCTGCTCGCAGACGCTTATGGGTATTACGAAGGCGTCACTTGCAACGGAGAGCTTCCTGTCCGCCGCCTCCTTCCAGGAAACCACGAAGGTTCTCACTGACGCCGCTATCAAGGGCAAGGTGGACCATCTTGTCGGTCTGAAGGAAAATGTCATCATAGGCAAGCTTATCCCCGCAGGCAGCGGACTTGACCTATACCGCGACTTTGACACACAGACGGACGAATCGATCGAGAGATCGAGCAATGACTATGTCGACCTGAGCGCACTGGTCGGAAGGACCAACGCACTGTAAAAAAACGCTAACGAGCACCGGAGCCGACTGTTTATCCGGCTCCGGTGCTTTCTTTTCTGAAAATTTAATTGCAGAAAATTCTTGACGTAACTTGTGCATTATGCTAAAATGCTTATTTGCATGGGTGGACTTGCACTTTTTGCATCAAACCGGTTTTTTTACCTGAAAACAGGCGAAAAGAGCCTCCAAAAGCCCTTATTGCCTAAATAAACGCGCACTCGCGAATCTTCGCTTTTTTTCGGAATATCCTTTGATGTTTCCGTTAAAAATATCATGTATGCACATTACAGAAGAAAGGAGGAAAAATATGCCTACGTTTAACCAGCTGGTAAGAAAGGGCAGAGAAGTCCCGACCTATAAGTCAACCTCTCCTGCTATGCAGCATGGCCTAAACACCATCAAGAACAAGCAGACAGATTTGTCAGCACCTCAGAAGAGAGGCGTCTGCACCGCAGTTCGTACAGCGACCCCCAAGAAGCCTAACTCCGCTCTGCGTAAGATCGCCCGCGTTCGCCTGACGAACGGCTATGAGGTCATCTCGTATATTCCCGGAATCGGTCATAACCTGCAGGAACACTCCGTCGTTATGATTCGCGGCGGCCGTGTCAAGGATCTCCCTGGCGTCCGTTACCACATCATCCGCGGAACACTGGATACTCAAGGTGTTGCAAACCGCAAACAGGCCCGCAGTAAGTACGGCGCAAAGAAATCCAAAAAGAAGTAAACACGCGCTTAGCGCAAGGCTTATGCCTTGTTCGGAGCTTAACATATTAATAGTATGTTGCGTCCGACAGGCATATGCGGAAAGGTGAAAATCCTTTTCGAGTACCTATGAGATTCATTTTAGTATGAAGGAGGGAAGTATAGTGCCCAGAAGAGGTAACGTACCCAAAAGAGAGATTCTTCCCGATCCCGTGTATAACTCCGTGCTGGTGACAAAGCTCACCAACAGTATTATGCTGGACGGTAAGAAGGGTGTCGCTCAGAAGGTCGTCTATGATGCGTTTGACATCATAAAGGAAAAGACCGGAAAGAACCCCCAGGAAGCGTTCACAGAAGCGCTCAACAATATCATGCCTTCTCTTGAAGTCAAGGCACGCCGTGTCGGCGGCGCAACCTACCAGGTTCCGATAGAAGTAAGACCCGACAGACGCCAGACCCTCGGTCTGCGCTGGCTGACAGGTTATGCTCGCAAACGCAACGAAAAAACAATGAAAGAGCGTCTCGCAGGTGAAATACTGGATGCGCTGAATAATACCGGCGGATCAGTGAAAAAGCGTGAAGACACTCACAAGATGGCAGAGTCAAACAAGGCATTCGCTCATTACCGCTGGTAATCGGGAGTTAATATATGCCTAGAAAAGTATCCCTGGAGAAAACCAGAAATATCGGTATTATGGCACACATCGATGCCGGAAAAACAACGACAACCGAACGTATCCTCTATTATACGGGAGTCAACTACAAGCTCGGCGAGGTGCATGAAGGTACTGCGACAATGGACTGGATGGAGCAGGAACAGGAGCGGGGAATTACGATTACCTCCGCTGCGACGACCTGCTTCTGGAAAGACCACCGCATTAACATCATTGACACCCCGGGCCACGTCGATTTCACGGTTGAGGTTGAGCGTTCTCTGCGAGTTCTGGATGGCAGCGTAACTGTAATGTGCGCAAAGGGCGGAGTGGAACCCCAGTCCGAGACAGTCTGGAGACAGGCTGATCACTACAGGGTCCCCAGAATGGTCTATGTCAACAAAATGGACATCATGGGAGCAAATTTCTTCCATGTCGTCGACATGATTCATGACCGTCTTAAATGCAATGCCGTTCCTATTCAGCTTCCTATCGGCAGTGAAGATACCTTTTCCGGTATCATCGACCTTATCGAAATGAAGGCCGACATCTACTATGACGATATGGGCAAGGACATGAGAGTGGAGGATATTCCCGAGGACATGCTTGAGCTGTCACAGGAATACCGTACGCTTCTTATCGACGCCGTCTCCAACCTTGACGACGAGATTATGGAGCTCGCTCTTGACGAAAAGCCTATTCCCGTGGAGTTGCTCAAAAGAGCAATACGCCGCGGAACGATTGACAATGAGTTCGTGCCTGTTGTCTGCGGAACGTCATACAAGAACAAGGGCGTCCAGAAGCTTCTTGACGCGATTGTAGATTACCTGCCCGCACCGACGGATGTTCCCGCAATTAAGGGAATTGACCCGGATTCGGAGAAGGAAGCCGAAAGACCTTCAAACGATGAAGCCCCGTTCTCGGCTCTTGCGTTCAAGATTATGACCGATCCCTATGTGGGAAGGCTGTCATTCTTCCGTGTCTATTCGGGAACGCTTTCCACCGGTTCCACCGTGCTCAACAGCACGAAGGGACAAAGAGAGCGCTTCGGACGCATATTGCAGATGCACGCAAACCACCGTGAAGATATCGATATGGTCTATTCGGGGGATATCGCCGCCGCAGTAGGACTTAAAAACACTACCACAGGCGACACTCTCTGTGACGAGAAAGCGCCTATCATCCTTGAGTCTATGGAATTCCCCGAGCCGGTAATAAGAGTGGCAATCGAGCCGAAGACCAAAGCCGGACAGGAGAAAATGGGCATTGCCCTTTCAAAGCTCGCAGAGGAAGATCCCACATTCAAAAGCTATACCGATGAGGAAACCGGACAGACTATAATTGCCGGAATGGGCGAGCTTCATCTTGAAATCATCGTCGACAGGCTTCTGCGCGAGTTCAAGGTTGAGGCAAACGTAGGAAAGCCTCAGGTCTCTTACAAAGAAACCATCCGCAAGGCTGTTGAGCAGGATACAAAATATGCCAGGCAGTCCGGAGGCAAAGGTCAATACGGTCACGTTAAAATCCGCGTCGAACCGAACGAATCAGGAAAAGGCTACGAGTTCATTGACAAGGTCACGGGCGGCGTCATACCCAAGGAATACATTCCCGCGGTCAACCAAGGTGTTCAGGGTGCGATGCAGGCGGGAGTTCTCGCGGGCTATCAGGTCGTCGACGTAAAGGTCACTCTTTATGACGGCTCATATCACGAGGTCGACTCCTCTGAAATGGCGTTCAAGATCGCCGGCTCCATGGCGTTCAAGGAAGCCTGCCGCAAGGCCGATCCGGTTCTGCTGGAACCGATCATGAAGGTCGCCGTCACCGCTCCGGATGATTATCTGGGTGAGGTCATAGGCGATATCAACTCGCGCCGCGGACAGGTCCTCGGAATGGAGAACAGAAACGGAACGACTCAGGTTGACGCAAACGTACCCCTTTCCACCATGTTCGGCTACGCGACAGACCTTCGCTCGAAGACGCAGGGCAGGGCAAATTACGCTATGGAGCCCAGCCACTACATTGAGCTGCCGAAGTCGCTGCAGGAAGAAATCGTCGGAAAACGCAACGTATAAGCTCAAAAACAGTAAAATTCCTGTTGCAAAGAGCGGCGGAATACTGTAATATTGTAACGCGATTCATTTAAACGCCCAATTTTAACAAAATTATTTTAATGTAAACATATTTAAGGAGGATGTTCCAAATGGCTAAGCAAGCATTCGATAGATCCAAGCCCCATGTTAATATCGGCACCATCGGTCACGTCGACCACGGCAAGACCACTCTTACCGCTGCTATCACAAAGTATCTCGCTCTGCAGGGCAATGCAGAATATACCGACTATGCAAGCATCGATAAGGCTCCCGAAGAGCGCGAACGTGGTATCACCATTAAAACCGCTCACGTTGAGTACCAGACCGCAGCGCGTCACTATGCACACGTTGACTGCCCGGGCCACGCTGACTATATCAAGAACATGATCACCGGCGCTGCTCAGATGGACGGCGCGATCCTTGTTATCGCAGCCTCCGACGGTCCAATGGCTCAGACTCGCGAACATGTTATCCTTGCCCGTCAGGTTGGCGTGCCCGCAATCGTTGTTTTCCTGAACAAGTGCGATCAGGTTGACGACCCCGAACTCATCGAGCTCGTTGAAATGGAAGTTCGCGAACTG
>JASDTK010000026.1:0-37404 GCA_041891555.1 Oscillospiraceae bacterium | reverse complement strand
GTACAGCGACAGCATGACGGTGAAGAACCTTAACCTTATATCCGTAGAAACAATAACTGAGCCCATAGCGGCCTGTGTTAAAACGCGCTACAGCCAGACGGAAGCTCCCGCCGTCCTTTGCCCGCTTGATGACGGCAGGATACAGGTCATATTCCGTGAGCCTCAGCGCGCCGTGACCTCTGGTCAGGCCGCTGTGTTTTACGACGGCGACATCATCATCGGCGGAGGAACTATAGAGTGACATAAAAATGCCAAATAGCCGTAACCGGCTATTTGGCGTTTTCCGTACACAGCCACTTTTCCTGAGCGCCGCTCCATCTTTTAGAGATTATAGCGGCGATAAGTGATCGCGGCAGAAGCTTTCCCAGGAAGGACAGCGTTCATTTCACCGCTCCGGGGATATAGAGTCCCGCTCGTCCCTGTACCTTTTCGACCGTTTCAAACGCGACCTGTTCGAGCCTGTTCGTCGTGACGCTGCCCCAGAAGCCCTGGGCGTTTATCCCGCTAATCGCCTCTTCTGTTGTTGGAAGTCCGCCCGGACACAGTGTCAGCACCTTGACGTTCTGCGATTTAAGTTCCTGTCTGAGCGCCTCGGCAAAATCCGTTAAAAAACGCTTGGAAGCGGCGTAGGTCGCCTTGAGTGGCATTGGATAAAGCGACGCAAGGCTCGAAACGAAAACGAGCGAAAAAGCTCTGCCTTCTCTGCGGCGCGACAAAATCGCGTGAGTTATTCTGAGAGTTGCCTCGACATTCAGCGAGACGATTTTTACGACGCTGCCGCGTTCGCGTTCGAGAAAGCTGCCCTCGTAATCAATGCCCGCAATATTGAAAAGCATATCAAAGCGGAGACCGCTTGCATCTATCAGCGCAAGCATCTCATCGACGCTCTCGTCCTTCGTAATGTCACAGGCGCGGGTCGTGACACAGGCGCCGAATTGGCGCTCAAGCCCCTGCTGCAGGGAGCGCAGCCCCGCTTCGTTTACATCCGTTAGAAAGAGCTTATAGCCGCGGGACGCGCATTCCGTAGCAATCGCCCGTCCGAGTCCGCCGCTTGCTCCTGTTATAAATACGTTCATAACTCCACCACCAAATCGCGGTATTTTATACCGCAGAGCTTCTCGCTCAGCTCAAAAAGCCTGTTTGCGTTTTCCGTTGTCACCTCTCCGCTGAACTTTTGCTCATGACAGAGATAATAGTAAAGTCCTTCCGGCGCTCTCTCCTGCTCGCAAAGATACGCGTAGGTTTCCGCCGGAATCTCCGGAAGCACGCCATGTCTTTTGCGCAGCGACCAGATAAGATTGACAATTCCTCCGGTCTGCTTGTTTCCGATATCCGTATTCACAAGCCCGGGGTCGACTGTATAAGCGCGCACGCCCCTGTCGTTCAGTCCCTTCGCGAAAAGAATGTTGCAGAGCTTCGCCTGCTTGTAAGCGGTAAGCGTATTGTAGCCTTTTTTAAGCATCGGGTCGTCCCAGTGCATTTTTATACCCTTGTGCGAGTTGCTCCCCGTCATTATTACGCGCCCGTGCGCCTTTTCGATAAAGGGCAGAAGCCTGTTTGTGAGCATAAAGCCCGCGAGATGGTTGAGCGCGAATTGTTGCTCATAGCCCTCCTCGGTCGTGGTGTACATGCTGCGCACTCCGCCGACGTTATTTATAAGTGCCCAGAGCTCGCCTCCGCAGTTTTCGGAAATGTATTTTTCAAGCTCTGAGGCAATTCTTAACACCTCGCGCTGCTGCATGAGCTCTACCGCAAAGTATACGATTTTTGCTTCGGGGTTTTCGGATAAAATCAGCTCGCGCGCCTTGTCACAATTGCTTTTGCTGTGTCCGATGCCGATAATATGATAGTCTTTGCCCGCAAATTTGCGTGCAGTTGCCAGACCGATGCCTGAAGTGGCGCCGGTTATAACTACAGTTTTCATTTTTTCTCCTTTAAAGTTTTTTCATAACTCACATTTAGGCCTTGTTTGAAAAATCAATGTACTTGGATTTTCTGAAGAATTTTGCGTCGGGCAAGGCAAAATTTTGCAGGCATAATTTGTTTATGGCAAGAAATTTTAACGCAGTCCGACACTAAATTCGGCGAAAAGACGGGTGCATAGGTTTTTCAATCGAGGCCTCATATCACACGAACCAGTTCCAGTGATGCCAAAAGCCCATTGTCCCTGCCTGGAGCACCAAAACTATGAATGCGACTACGAAAAGCACTCCGAAAATAATGACCGACCATAGCAGAACATTGCGGAGCGTCCTTTTCGCTTTAGGTGTAAATTGCGGGCTCCACGAAAGCGGAGGCAGCGCCGTATTCCCAGTCATGTTTTTGTGCCATCTGGCGCTTGCTTTTATCATCTGCTTCAAAAACGCGAAGCAATATACGGTTGCGACTCCGAAAATCGACGCGAGTCCCAGAACACACAGTCCCATCAGAAGCGAGCCGGTATAGGGCATATACGGGATGAGGCCCATAATGTTGATACCTGTGGCAAGGCAGACACCCAGCACTGCGACAGCCACAGCGGAAACGCCGAGCGCGATGTTCCAGGCCAAAAACACGATGTAAAGCATGGCTTCGAAGATTGCTGTAAAAAACAGTCCGATTTTCACGAACGCGCCGGCACCGGTTTTTCCGGCTTCACTCGCGCTGTCAAACTGCGCGGCAACAGTCTCCGGCGCACCGAGCTTTGCGGCAATCTCCTCCTCCCCATAGCCGTCAGCCAGCTTGAAGGCGAAGTGCTGTTCATATTCGGAAACTATGTCGCCCATATCGGCGACGTTATTTTTTTTAAGTTCTGATTTAAGCTTGTCGAGATATTCATTCTTTGTCATCTTTATTCTCCTTTAATAGCATTTCAACAGTCTTTGCAAATTCCAGATAGTCTGCCCTGTCTGCTTCATATGTGCTTTGCCCCAGCTCCGTCAGCGAATAGTATTTTCTCGGAGGCCCGCCGCTCTCCTCCGAAAGATAAGTGGTTACAAATCCGTCGCTTTTCAGCTTTCGCAGTATCGGATAGACGGTGCCGTCCGCGATATCGATATGCTTTGCCAACGTTTCCGCTATCTCATAGCCATATTTGTCTTCTCTCTTGAGCATGGCGAGAACGCAGAGCTCAAGCACGCCCTTTTTATATTGAGTGTTCACTAAGGCCCTCCTTCGGATGAGTATTCCAATAGTATCGTTTATCTACTATTGCACATTATATACTAGTTTTTAATTTTGTCAAGAGCAGAAACAAAAAATCTTTGAGTTATGCCTCAAGTAATCATTTTTACCTGAAACGCATAGAATACATAAGAACGGCAGGGTTGGCCGGGCAAGAAAACAGCGGCTTGCCGGCAGCCCTATTTCACTGTGAGCGAGGAGAATATCTATGTGCGGAATAGCTGGTTTCTGCGGCTTTCGTCAAAACTTCACCGATAACTATAAATACTGGGCGAAGGTGCTCATCGATATGCGCGTTTCGATTGCGCATCGCGGCAGCGATAACACTGGCGAATACCTGACACCGCATCTGGGCTTCAGCCACACAAGGCTTTCAATAAGAGACCTCTCAAACGGCGCTCAGCCGATTATAAGAGAGCACAGCGGCGGCAGATACGTGATAATCTATAATGGTGAAATTTACAATACGGATGAGCTTAAACGCGAGCTTGAAGAAGCCGGCTATGTTTTCGAAACGACGACGGACACGGAGGTCATACTCTATGCCTACATGCACTGGGGCGTTGAATCTTTCGAAATGCTCAACGGCATTTACGCCTTCGCTATATGGGACGAAACCTTCGAGCGGCTTATCCTCTGCCGTGACAGGTTCGGCATCAAGCCTCTTTTCTATACGCTTAAAAATGACATGCTGGTTTTCGGCTCGGAGCCAAAGGCGCTTTTCCGCCATCCCTATGTCGTGCCTTCGGTCGATATCGACAGCTTCCGGGAAATTTTCGGTATCGGACCCGCTCGTACAGCCGGAAACGGCGTATTCAAAAACGTTTATGAGCTGAAGCCCGCACACTACATTGTTTTCGGCAGAGACAACTTCTCGGAAGTACGCTATTGGGAACTTAAAAGCCGCGAGCACACAGACAGCTATGCGGAAACTGTTGAAACGGTGTCTTTTCTCGTCCGGGACGCGATTACGCGGCAGATGGTGTCGGACGTTCCCGTGTGCAGCTTCCTTTCCGGCGGGCTCGATTCCAGCATTGTAACCGCCGTCGCTTCCAAAATGCTCTCCGAAAACGGCTCCGCTCTCAACACCTTTTCCTTTGATTTCAGGCAAAATGACCTTTATTTTAAATCGAACTCCTTTCAGCCGGAGCGCGACAGGCCCTATGTCGACGAAATGCTCGCAAATTATAAAACGAACCACAGCTATCTCGAGTGCGACGAGGCCGAGCTTATATCTCTTCTCAAAACCGCAGTTGACGCGAAGGATATGCCCGGGATGGCGGACGTGGACGCTTCCCTGCTCTACTTCTGCCGTCTCGTGAAAAAGCAAAACAAGGTCGTGCTGACAGGCGAGTGCGCGGACGAGATTTTCGGCGGTTATCCGTGGTTTTACAGAGAGGAACTGATAAACACAGACGGCTTTCCGTGGTCCCGCGACCTTGACACAAGAACCTCGCTGCTTAACGACAGCTTCAAAAAAAAGCTTGAACTGCCCGAATACGTCCGCGCACGGTATGAAGAGTCGATAAAGGCTGTGCCTCCCCTTTACGGCGAAAACGAGGAGGAGCGCAGGCGCCGCGAAATCGCCTATCTCAACATAAAGTGGTTCATGCAGACGCTCTTAGACCGTATGGACAGGACGAGCATGTATTCGGGGCTCGAAGCGCGTGTGCCCTTTGCTGATCACCGCATAGTCGAGTATCTTTTCAATGTTCCGTGGGATATGAAATACAGGGAAGGCCGGGAAAAATCCCTCCTGCGGGACGCCTGCCGCGACCTTCTGCCCGAAAAAATACTGTACCGCAAGAAGAGCCCCTATCCGAAAACCTACAATCCGAATTACGAGCGTCTGCTCTCACAAAAACTCCTCGGCATCGTTTTCGATCCCGCCGCACCGCTTTCCGCCATAGTTGATAAGAACAAGGTACTTGAATTTACCAAGGCTCCCTCAGAATACGGAAAGCCGTGGTTCGGACAGCTTATGGCGGGGCCTCAGCTCATGGCGTATATGCTGCAGGTGAACTACTGGCTTGCAAAATACAAACTCGCATAGAGCTTGTGAATGCGTTTATACTTTTCCATCTGAAACCGTCGGTTGATTGTAAGTTTTTCCGAAAAATATAAAAATTCTTGACAATCGAAAAACTGCGTGCTTATAATCACTTCATAAACCAAAACCATAGACGAAGAGTAGTAACCGACGCAAACCAATCCAAAGAGAGCTTCTTGCGGTGTAAAAGAGGCGTTTGGTGTGTCGGCGAATGGACTTCTGAGGGCGAACCGAAAAAGCTCAAAGCTTTAGTAGGCTTCGACGGGTATCCCTCCCGTTATCAGTTGGGGACACGCATGGTGGTGCGTGAAGCGAGTGGGCGAAATTTTCGTCAATTTGGGTGGTATCGCAGGAGTTTAGCTCTTGTCCCTTGCGGGGCAGGAGCTTTTTTGTTTGTCCCGCAAAAGGATAGCAGGCTTTGATAATCGGTCATTGGCAGGACCGTCCATCACGCCCGAAAATCATTTTTGGAGGAAATATCATGAAAAAGTCAAAGAAAATCGCAGCAGCAATACTTTCATTGGTTCTTGTCCTGAGCCTTGGCGCCTGCGCCAAGAGCGCACCCTCGGCATCGACGTCTCCCTCCGCTTCCGGTGACGCGTCCCCCGCCGCTTCCGACGTCAAAATCGGCATTCTTCAGTACGCGACTCACGCGAGTCTGTACGACTGCTACACCGGCATCCTTGAAGGCCTCAAAAACGAGGGCTATGAAAACGGCAAAACCTGCTCCATCGAATATGTGGACGGTCAGGGCGAAACTGAGACGAACACTCTAACTGCATCAAATTTTGTGACGAAGGGCTATGACATCATCATCGCAATCGCCACCCCAGCCGCCACCACCTGCTATGCCGCCGCGAAGGACGCAGGTATCCCTGTTGTATTCTCCGCCTGCTCCGACCCTGTAGCGGCGGGACTCGCCGAATCTCTTGAGGCTCCGAACACCGGCGCAACCGGCACGAGCGACAGCCTGAATTTTGACGCTCAGCTAAAGATGATACGCGCTTTTATGCCGGACGCGAAAAAAATCGGAGTTCTCTACACAACCAGCGAAGCAAACTCAGTCTCCCAGCTCAAGAAGCTTACAGAGCTTGCTCCTGATTACGGCTTTGAAATTGTCTCCGTCGGCGTGACCGACGCTTCCGAGGTCGCGGCAGGCGCGGCTTCCCTGATTGCGCAGGGCGTTGACTGCATAAACAACCTCACCGACAACAACGTCGTAAACAATCTCTCCGTCGTGACGAATGCCGCTGACGCGGCGGGAATACCGATATTCGGCTCCGAGCAGCAGCAGGTTGCCAAGTACGGCTGCGTGGCTTCCGAAACTCTCGACTATATCGCTCTGGGAGTGACAACCGGTGAAATGGCGGGTAAAATACTCAAGGGCGCAGATGTTAAAACCATGCCTGTTTCCGTCATAACAGATTCAAAGCCCGTCTACTCTCTCGTAAACATGGCAAAGTTCAAGCTTTCTCTCCCGACGGATTATTCTTCGGCGACTAATGTTGACGCACAATAACATCAATTCAGAGATAAAAGCAGGTGGTTATTAAATGGCTTTAGGTCTGATAGAAACCGTTTTCCGTGAGGGCTTTATATATGCGCTCATGGCAATGGGTGTCCTCATAACATACAAAATACTGGACTTTCCGGACCTCTCGGTGGACGGCACCTTCCCTCTCGGAGCCTGCGTTGCCGCAGTGCTCATCACCGCCGGCGTTAATCCTTGGCTCGCTTGCGTTGCCGCGTTCCTCGCGGGCGCGTGTATGGGCAGCATCACCGGCATACTCCATGTCAAGCTCGGTATAACCGACCTGCTTTCCGGAATTCTGGTTATGACCGCCTCGTGGTCCGTAAACCTCATCATCACGGGCGGTACGGCGATTTTTCAATTTTTCAATCTCCCGACAATTTTCAATTCCGGTATTGCCAAGGCTCTGCCCCCCGCGCTTTCCGCGCACCGCCAGCTAATCCTTGTTTTCCTGCTTGCCGTTATAGTGAAGCTCGCTCTGGATTATTTTCTCAAAACGAAGTCCGGTCTTCTGCTCCGCGCGGGCGGAGACAACAGCCGCTTTGTAACCGGCCTCGCTCACAATCCCGGTCATGTGAAAATTCTAGGGCTTGCAATCGGCAACGGCTGCACGGCTCTCGCGGGCTGCGTTCTTGCCCAGCTGAACGAGAACGCGGATGTCAACGCCGGTAAGGGCATGGTCGTTATGGCTCTCGCGGCTGTCATTATCGGAACAGGCGTTTTCCGCCGTGTCAGCTTTTTGAAGCTCACGACAATGGCAATATTGGGCGCCATACTCTACAAGGCCTGCTTACAGCTCGCGCTGCTGCTCGGGCTGCCCTCCACCTATCTCAAGCTCCTTATGGCGGTGCTTCTGACAATCTCCATCGTTTCGCAGAAAATCGGCAGGAAAGGCGGTGAGGCTCATGCCTGAAGAAATCCGCCCGCTTGTCGAGTTTCGGCACATTAAAAAGACATTCAACCAAGGCTCCGTCAACGAAGCCGTGCTTTTTGAGGACTTTAATTTTTCGGCTTACAAGGGACAGTTCATCTCGGTTGTCGGCTCAAACGGCAGCGGAAAGACAACGCTTCTAAACCTCATCTGCGGCAGTCTTATGCCGGACGGCGGTACTATACTCCTTGACGGGCGCGACATTACCAAAATGCCCGAATATAAGCGTTCGGCGCATATCGGGCGCGTGTTTCAGGACCCCTCTATGGGTGCCTGTCCGAGTCTTACGATACTCGAAAACATGGCACTTGCGGACAACAAGGGCAAAAGCTATAACCTCACTCGCGGCGTTTCAAAAAAGCGTATTGACTATTATAAGGGACAGCTTGAGCTGCTTCACCTCGGCCTTGAGGACAAGATAAATATGCCCGTCGGACTTCTTTCCGGCGGACAGCGGCAGGCGCTTGCGCTCCTGATTTCAACTCTCACGCCCATTGAGCTTCTCATCCTCGACGAGCACACAGCGGCGCTTGACCCCAAATCCTCGGAGAGCGTCATGGATCTCACGGATAAATTCGTGCGAGAAAAAAAGCTTACCGCCATCATGGTTACGCATAATCTGCGCTACTCAGTTGAGTACGGCGACAGACTTGTTATGATGCACAAGGGCACGGTTGTAAAGGATGTTTCATACCATGAAAAAGACGCCTGCACAGTCGACCAGCTGCTAAAAATCTTCAACGAAATCTCCGTGGAATGCGGAAATTAAAAAAATCGCTTCCCCGCCAACGGGGGGAAGCGATTTTTATTGAAAAGTGTCCATATAGTCTGTCCTGACTCAATATTCGCTAAAATTGTACTGGTACCCTATCGTCAGGTTCGGACCGTCAAAACTGCCGTCGAGCTTTGAGAGCGTGCGGGTATACTGTTCGCTGCCCTCCTCATAGGGCACAGGCTGGTAATTGTTGCCTCCAACGACGCCCGTACAGGCACAGGGTATGTACTTGCGATCCGCAACGCTTATCGTTCCGTCGATGTCACGCTCGACCTTGAGCTTTAGAATAAATGTGTCGGGGTCGCGCGGAGCCGTGTTGCCGCCGAAGGACCAGTAGCCCATGCTGTAATATATGTATTTCCCGTTATACTCCTCAACCGGCTGCAGCGTATGCGGATGGCTTCCGATGACGATATCCGCGCCCGCATCGATGGCCGCGTGTCCCTGCTCTTTTTGCAGGCCGTTTACGTCGTAGCTCCCCTCGTCGCCCCAGTGGATAGCCGCTATCACGAACTCCGCACCAGCCGCCTTGAGCGCCGCGACACCCGCTTTGATTTGCTCCGTTTTGCCAAAACTCAGCGCGTACACGCCGATTTTAAGTCCCGATTTTGTCTCGTATATTTTTCCCTCGTCGCGTCCCGCGTAGCATATGCCCGCTGAGTCGAGCGTCGCCTTGGTATCGTCATAGCCCTGTTCGCCGTAGTCAAGGGTATGGTTGTTTCCAAGCGTCACAAACTCCACACTGCCGTTTGTAAGTATCTGCGCATAGGCGGGATCGGCTCTGAAACAGAAATTTTTATCGTCAGAAGAGGTTGAAACCGTGAGTGCGCATTCGAGGTTCGCGAAGGTGAAATCGTCGTCCTTGAAATACTGCACTGTCTTTTCAAAGGGGTAGGCGTAGTTGTCCTTGACGACGTTCTCATAGGAAATTGCAAGCTTCTTGTTATAGGTCGTGCTGGCAAGTGTACAGTCGCCGACAAAGCTGAGCTCAAAATACTGCGGTGTGGGCTCGGGCGTCGGTGCGGTTGAAGCGGCAGGCGTGGTAGCCGGTGTCTCCTGTGCTTCGGCGGTAACGACTTGAGGAAGCCTTGAGGTCGTTGAAAGCAGCAGGCACAGGGATACTGTTGCCGCAATCGCGACGAGCCTCGAAACAACGATCAATGCTTTACTTGGTTCTTTTTTCATAAAAGAGCACCTGCAAAAATAAAGTATTATATAGCGCGCCGGAGATTAGTACAGTAAGCCTTTATTCTAAGAATTGCCGAAGGTATAATAACCGATTGCAATTATTATACCTTCGGTGGGCGCCTTTTGCAATGTAATTAATATCTCAGGCCCGCATTTCCCCCTCAAAAAGGTCCATATTTGTTTTATTAAGTTTGAAAACTCTTGACGGTTTACATAAATACGAATATAATGTACGGAGCAAAATAACGCGAAATATAATTTTGCAAAGAGGGATTGAAGATGAACAGACAGCAGTTCCTTGCGGAACTCTACCAATACCTTACGTTTTTCTCTCCCGAAGAGAAGGCAAGAGTTATCTCCGCCTACAATGAGAAATTCGAAGCCGCCGGTCCTGAGCTTGAATCCGCTCTTCTGGCAACGTTTGGCACGCCGATGATGACCGCCATTGACCTGAAAAGGCGCATGGAGTCCGGCGAGAAAATCAGCTTCGGAGAAGAAACGTCCTGTGAAGAGAGGTCTGATGAATCCGTGTCCGAGTACAGCGTTGAGACAGAAACAGAGGAAACGCTCAGTAGCGAAAATGCAGAAGCCTCCTTTGAAGCAGCGGAGGAAGAAGCCTTGGAAGATTCTATCTCTGAGCCTGAGCCGCCCTATACCGCTGAAAGGACAAAACCGAAAGGCGCAAAATTTGTTTTTGCAATTCTGGGCGCCTCGCTGATAAGCCTTCTTATCGCGGCGTTCTTCCTTGCTATAGCCGCAATAGGCGCGGGGCTGCTTGTTGCGATGTGCTACCTGATGATAGCCGGACTTAAGAGCCTTGTATATCTTACGGACGCACTGCTGCTCTTTGGCGGCGGGCTGGTCTGCGCGGGACTCGGCCTAATAATCATATGGTTTGCGGCCTGGTCTGCGATAAGCCTGATTTCAAAGCTATTCAGAAGCGCCTGCGGAGCCGGATATTCCGGCCTGGACAAGGAGTGATACATTATGAAAAAGATTTGGAAGGCCGTTTTTCTGACTACTGTTATTCTATGCGTCGTCGGAGCTGTCTGCATCGGCGTCGCCTATTTCATAGGAGGCAGTGTGGACAACCTTTATAATAACAAGGCCGCTCTTCCGATACTCGAGCTGCTCTCGCCCGAAAACATATTAAACAGCATCACCGCGTTTCTGGGTGCATAATTCACTTCGTTTTTCAGGTAATATAAGTATCGGGTATTCCGTAATCTCTTCGGAATACCCGATTTTCTTCGTTTTTTACAATTTGAACATTGTTTTTTAATATGCGAGCTTAAAATCTGTGTCATTTTTTGTAAACAAACAGTTGCGATTTTACCTGCGCCGTGTTATTATTCAATACACACCTGAAAAACATTTGACTTTCAGAGGGGGACATTGATGATGAGCGCCGGATACGAGCCCAAGTATTTTTTGGTCGAGGCCGATATGCTGCCCGAGATATATGTAAAAGTTGCCAAGGCTAAAGAGCTTTTGGAAACCGGCGAGGCTCAGACTGTCGCGGAGGCTGCGAACGCAGTCGGTATAAGCCGGAGCGCTTTTTACAAATACAAGGATTCGATAACGCCGTTTCAGGACTTAAAGCGCGGAAGGATTATTACCTTCCACATCACACTCCGTGACAAGATGGGCGTTCTGTCCTCCGTACTCAATGTGTTCGCATCGAGCGGGGCTAACATACTAACCATTAACCAGAGTATCCCAATTAACGGCACGGCGCTCGTCACAATCTCCGCCGAAACAACGGGCATGGCCATCACAAGCGAGGATCTGCTGAACCAGCTACATGAAACCGGCGGCGTGAAGAAAGTCGACGTTATCGCGGGCTGAAAAAACAGTAAACATCATTCTCAAAGGAGAGCTACCATCATGGCAAAAATTGCAATATGCGGATACGGAATAGTCGGCAGCGGCGTTGCTGAGGTCATCGTGGAAAACGCGGACAGCATAGCAAGAAATGCGGCCGAGGAGGTTTCGATTAAATATATACTCGATAACAGAGAGTTTCCGGGGGATCCCTTTGAAAAAAGCATTATTCATGATTTCTCGATAATAGAACAAGATCCTGAAATCTCCGTAGTCATCGAGACTATCGGCGGTGTCAAAATCGCATACGAATTTACAAAAAGGGCCTTGCTCGCAGGCAAGAGTGTTGTAACCTCAAACAAGGAGCTGGTCGCCACAAAGGGGCACGAGCTCATCGCGATTGCCAAGAAAAAGAACCTCAACTATCTTTTCGAGGCCAGCGTCGGCGGCGGCATCCCGATTATACGTCCCATCACCCAATGTCTTGCGGCGAACAAAATCGACGAGGTCTATGGGATTCTCAACGGCACGACAAACTATATTCTCACCGAAATGATAAAAAACAACGCGAGCTTTGACGATGCCCTGCATCAGGCGCAGGCGAACGGCTTCGCGGAGCAGGATCCCACGGCCGACATTGAGGGTGTGGACGCAGCGAGAAAAATCTGTATACTTACAGACCTTTGCTTCGGAAAGCACGTCAGCCCGTCGGACGTTAAGGCTGTGGGCATCAGAGGAGTTACAAGCGCAGATGTGGAATACGCAAAGCGTCTCAACTGCAAGATAAAGCTTTTGGGCCGCGCTCTGCGGACGGGTCACGATACCGCGACGGCCTATGTCGCCCCCCATCTCGTAAGCAAGTCCAGCCTGCTGTCAAATGTAGACGGGGTTATGAACGGCATTGTCGTTCACGGCAACGCTCTGGGCGATACGATGTTCTACGGCGCGGGCGCCGGCAAACGCCCCACCGCGAGTGCCGTCGTTGCAGACGTCATCGACGCTGTAAAGCACGTTAAGGCAAGAAAATATCTTGACTGGGACGACGCCCCCGCGGGCTATTTCACCGACAGCGCTTATGTCGCGACACGCTGGTATGGCAGAGCCGCAACCGCTCTTCAGCCAATCGGCTGGGCCGTCGTCAAGGTTAAGGTCGTGACCTACACCGGCGCCGCCCCTGATGAATACGCCTTCGCGACTGACGTTTTAGACGAGAGCACCATACTCAAGCTTACAAGCGGCATGACTGTCCGGACAATGTTCCGAATTCTTGATTGACGGCGTGCGGTTTCGCGTCATAAAATGGAGAAGTAGGCTTCTCCGCTCAAAATAAGACTTTTCAATCCCTGACTGGAGGAATTTTCTATATGCTTATCGTACAAAAATTCGGCGGGAGCTCCGTTGCAGATGCCGCAAAGATTATGCGCGTCGCCGGGATAATCGCCGATTCATTCTGCGAAGGGAACGACGTGGTCGTAATTCTCTCGGCGCAGGGTGACACCACCGACGACCTGCTTGAAAAGGCGGCCGAGATAAACACCAGCCCCTCTAAGCGTGAGCTCGACGTTCTCCTGTCGACCGGAGAGCAGATTTCGGTAGCGCTTATGAGCATGGCTCTCGAAAAAATGGGGCTGCCCGTCGTATCGCTTACGGGCTGGCAGGTGCAGATCAGCACGAACTTCGATTACGGAAATGCCCGCATACGTTCCGTCTCAACCGAAAGGATACGCCAGGAACTGGATAAGCGCCGCATAGTTATCGTAACGGGCTTCCAGGGCGTCAACGGCACGGGCGATATTACAACCCTCGGCAGGGGCGGTTCGGACACCTCCGCTGTGGCTGTCGCCGCGGCGCTCCACGCGGACAAGTGCCAGATTTTCACGGACGTCGAGGGCGTTTTCACGGCTGACCCCCGCAAGGTCAAAGGCGCACGGAAACTGGATGAAATCACATACGACGAGATGATGGAGCTTGCCTCGCTGGGCGCGCAGGTTCTGCACAATCGCAGCGTTGAAATGGCAAAGCGCTACGGGGTGAATCTTGAGGTTCTCTCCAGCTATGAGAGAAAGCCCGGCACAAAAGTTAAGGAGGTCGTGAAGAACGTGGAACAGATGAAAATCAGCGGTATAGCAAAGGACACAAACGTCGCGCGCATAGCGGTCGTGGGAGTTCCCGACGAGCCCGGCGTCGCTTTCAGGCTTTTCAGGGAGCTTGCGAGCGCAAAAATAAATGTTGACGTCATACTCCAGTCTATAGACAGGAACGGCTCGAACGATATCAGCTTCACCGTTTCGGAATCTGATTTTGAAAAAGCAATGAAAATTGTCGAGGAGCGCAAGGACACTCTCCGCTACACGGAGCTTTTCGGCGACAAGAGCGTCGCCAAGGTCAGTATCGTCGGCGCGGGGATGCTCTCGTCCTCCGGCGTCGCGGCAACCATGTTCGAAGCTCTGAGTGAGGCAAAGATAAACATTCAGATGATTTCCACCAGTGAAATCAAGGTCTCCGTACTTATCGACGAAACCAGCGCGGACAAGGCCGTTCAGGTCATCCACAACAAGTTCTTCAACTGAAACCTGCTCTCTGACGCTGTGACAAAATAAAAAACCCGTCCGCAGTATAACGCTGCGGACGAATTTTTTATTCAAATCAGAATTTCGGGACCGTTGGAAGCGTGGCGTTTCCACCGTTTGAATTATTGCCGCTCTGGCCTCCGCCGTTCTGCGAGTTTTCGCCGTTCTGGGCGTTTTCACTGTTCTGCGTGCTCTGCTGCGATTCCTTGGTGGCCTCGTCGAGCGTCACCTTGATATCGATATACTGGCCCTGACGATAGACCTTAAGCGTCACCGTATCGCCCGCCTTGTAGTCCTTCTTGGCATTTGTAAGCTCGGAGGAACTCTTGACCTCAGTCTTGTCAATCGCAGTGATAATATCGCCAACCTTGAGTCCCGCCTTATAACTGCAGCTGCCTGAAACAACCGAGTAGACGTAAGCACCTTCTACCATGTTGTAATATTGAGCGACAGCGCTGTCAACAGTGGTCACGGTAATGCCGAAATTTGCCTTGCCGCTGACATAACCGTTCTTGATGAGCTGGTCAACGGTGTCCGTCACATCCTTTATCGGAATTGCGAAGCCGAGACCCTCAACTCCTGTGTCGGAGTACTTGGCAGTTACAATACCCACGACCTCGCCCCTGTCGTTATATACGGGGCCGCCCGAGTTGCCCTCATTTACGGCGGCGTCAATCTGGAACATGTTGTTGGTGACAGTTTCGCCGGTATTCGAATCCTGAGTTGTTATATCCCTGTCAAGAGCGCTTATCATTCCGCTCGTCATAGAAAAGCTCAGTTCTCCGAGAGGATTGCCGATAGCGTACACCGTCTCACCGACCTGCAGGTTGTCGCTGTTGCCAAGAGTCGCGGCCGAAAGGCCCTTCACATCGATTTTGAGGACCGCGATATCGCTTGCTTCTTCGACACCGACTATCTTGGCATCGTACTTGTCCCCGTTATAAAGCATCACCGAAACCTTGTAGCCGCCGGTATAGGCGTCAGCAATAACGTGGTAATTGGTGACGATATACCCGTCGCTGGTAACGATGAAGCCAGAGCCGGAAACCGCGGACTTGGACTGCATTCCGAAATAATTAGTATAAGTTATGTCTGTAGAGATTCCGACCGCCTGCGCGCAGCCGAGGCTGTAAATCTGTGCTCCGGTCAGCGTCTCGCCGGAAGAAACCGGGCTTGCCGTCTGCTTTGTGGTTTCGTCAGAAGTGGTTACATTCAGTCCGCTGTAATCCGTAGCTGCCGACTTTGGGAGCTGCGCCGCAACCAGAGCCCCCCCGCCGACTCCGCCAAGTATAGCACAAACGAGGCAGGCCGCTATGAATTTGCCAAAGCCGCCGTGCTTTTTCTCTTTAACTTTCTTGGGCGGTTTCACAGGTGGTGTGTAATAGGTTCTGGGTGCGGACTGTTCCTCGCTCCGAGGCACAAAGTTCGCGTCCATATAAGAGCGATGGGGCAGATTCTCTTTTGTGTAGCTATACTCGGAATTTTGTACGTCAGTAGGCGTGCTCACGTTCTCTCCGCCGAAGTTGTTGTCATTTTCCTGCTCGTACATGGCTAGGACCTCCTTAGTTACTTATGAGTATCGAATAGACTTATTTTGTACTATGGCTATACTAGTATTCATTTGTTAAGAACGCATGAACAAATGAGGAAATATTTTAAAACAATTTTTGCACAAATTTTGAATCCGGCGGTGTCCTGCGAGGTCTTAGATTTTTGTTTACAAATCGCGGGTGTCACCTTATAATACAGAAAGTAATCACGCGGGGGAGGGACGCTCATGGAACGCAGTTTTGGAACCACCTTATCGGAGCTTCGGCATTCCAGAGACCTGAACCAGCGCGTACTCGCCGCCGAACTGCATATCAGTCAGGCTCTGCTGTCGCACTATGAAAACGGAACGCGTGAGCCCGGACTGCCATTTGTATGCCGCGTTTGCGACTATTTCGGCGTGTCTGCGGATTTCATTCTCGGCAGAAGCGATGACGAAAGCTCCGGTTTGTGTGCTACGGGAGCGGTAACAGAGCTTAACAGGGCGCTTTCCGAAACGGGAGACGCCGCGATTCACAAGGCCGCCCTCGATTACGTGGACAGCGCGGCGCGAAAAATGACCGCTCACCTCACCTATCATGATGAGCTGTTTCTGGCCGAGCAGACGGCGGCAATGGCCGAAGCTGAGCTCATTATAGTCAGACTTTGCCCAAAAAGAAACGATTTATAACAGCATACAGCTTTAAGCCCTTCGTGTAATATACTTACGGCATAAATTTCCGTCCTTGGAGGGACAATATGACAGATCAGAACAAAATCAGAAATTTTTCGATAATCGCCCACATAGATCACGGTAAATCTACGCTCGCGGACCGCCTCCTTGAAAAATGCGGTGCGGTGGACAGCCGCGATGTGACCCCGCAGATGCTGGATAATATGGAGCTTGAGCGTGAGCGCGGCATAACCATCAAGGCGCGCGCCGTCGGGCTTTCGTATAAAGCGGCGGACAATGAGACCTATACACTGAATCTTATCGATACTCCGGGACATGTGGACTTTAACTATGAGGTTTCGCGCTCTCTTGCCGCCTGCGAAGGCGCGCTACTCGTTGTGGATGCGTCCCAGGGCATTGAGGCTCAGACGCTTGCGAACACCTATCTCGCCCTTGAGCACAATCTCGAAGTTCTGCCCGTCATAAACAAAATAGACCTTCCGAGCGCGGATCCCCTGCGAACCAAAACCGAGATTGAGGATATTATCGGCATACCCGCGCTAGACGCGCCGGAAATCAGCGCAAAAAACGGAATCAACATTGAAGCCGTGCTGGAGCTTGTGGTAAGCAAAGTTCCGCCCCCTAAGGGCAACCCGAACGCCCCCCTGCGCGCGCTGGTTTTCGACAGCCAGTACGACAGCTATCGCGGTGTCATCGTTCTTATGCGTATCATGGACGGCGAAATCAAAAAGGATATGAACGTTCAGATGATGGCTTCTGGCGCAAAATACAAGGTTGTCGAGATCGGACATATGCGTCCCTTCGGGCTCGAGCCCTGCGAGGGGCTCTCGGCGGGCGACGTCGGTTATTTCACCGCGAGCATCAAGAATGTATCCGACACTCAGGTCGGCGATACGGTTACGGGCTTCGATAACCCCGCGGCTACTGCCGTTCCCGGCTATCGCGAAGCGCAGCCCATGGTCTTTTCGGGCATCTACCCCGCGGACGGTGCGGAATATCCTGATTTGCGCGACGCGCTTGAAAAGCTGAAGCTCAACGACGCGGCTCTCCATTTTGAGCCGGAGTCCTCCGCGGCTCTCGGTTTCGGCTTCCGCTGCGGCTTTCTGGGCCTGCTTCACATGGAAATTATTCAGGAGCGCCTTGAGCGCGAGTACGACCTGGATCTTATCACAACCGCTCCGAGCGTTATCTACCACGTTATCAAAACAGACGGTGAAATGCTTGTTATCGATAATCCGCTGAACTATCCCGATCCCTCACATATCCAAAGCGCGGAGGAGCCTTTCGTCAAGGCTTCGATAATCACTCCGTCGGAGTATGTCGGCAACATTATGGATCTTTGTCAGGACAGGCGGGGCGAGTACAAAAACATGACCTATCTTGACGAAACGAGAGTCGAGCTGCACTACGACATGCCGCTGAACGAAATCATCTATGACTTTTTCGATGCGCTCAAGGCCCGCACCCGCGGCTATGGTTCTCTTGACTACGAGCTCACGGGCTATCGCGAAAGCAATCTTGTAAAGCTGGACATTCTCCTTAACGGGGACATTGTGGACGCGCTAAGCTTTATCGTGCACAGGGACAAGGCCTACCCACGGGCAAGGAAGATCGTCGAGAAGCTCAAGGACAACATACCCCGCCAGCTTTTTGAAATTCCCGTGCAGGCGGCAATCGGCGGCAAAATAATCGCTCGCGAAACTATCAAGGCTGTGCGCAAGGATGTTCTCGCAAAATGCTACGGCGGAGATATCACGAGAAAAAAGAAGCTTCTGGAAAAACAGAAGGAGGGCAAGAAGCGCATGCGCAGTTTTGGCTCTGTTTCCGTCCCTCAGGAGGCTTTTATGGCTGTATTAAAGCTTGACGAGTAAAAACAAGGCGTGCTGTTTCGGCACGCCTTGCGTAAAATCACTTCAGGAATACTCCCTCTACCAGCAGCTTTATGCCGATCCCTATAAGCACGGTTCCGCCCGCTATGCCGGCGGCCTTGCCGGAACCCTTCGGGAGCTTTGAACATAGAAGCCCGCCGAGTGCGCAGATTATAAAAGTAGTAATGCCGATTATGGAGCAGACCGCAAATATGTTTGTTTCGGTAAAGGCAAAGCTCACGCCGACCGCTAGCGCGTCGATGCTTGTCGCGAGGGCGAGTACTATGGCCTTCGGGTGGCTGAAGTCTCCCGATGTGCCGCAGCCCTTTTCACCGTCTTCCTCTTTTCCCCTCAGGGCGTCTATGAGCATTTTCCCGCCAACGAAAACGAGCATGAAAAAGCTGATATACGGGCCCAGCGACATTATTTTTCCGCTGACCGTTCCGGCGAGAAAATAGCCTATGAGCGGCATCAGAGCCTGAAAAAAGCCGAAATAGAGCGAGTGCTTAAGTGCGTTTTTCAGCCCGCCCCGCGGACAGGCAAGACCTTCTCCGACGGTCACGGCAAAGGCATCCATCGAAAGGCTTGCCCCTAGCAGTATTTCTGTCAGTATCGCTTCGAGCATTGCTATCCTCCAAATTTTCTATATAGTAAGGCTGTTATAAATGGAACACGAAAAATATATGCGCCTTGCGCTTGAACTGGCACTGGAAGCCTTTAGGGCCGGCGAGATCCCCGTAGGCTGTGTTATCGTAAATGAAAACGGCGAGATTATTGGCCGAGGAGCGAATACCCGCGAGCGCACTCGTTCCGCTCTGGGCCATGCGGAGCTTGTGGCAATTGACGAGGCCTGCCGTAATATCGGAGACTGGCGGCTAGAGGGCTGCACTATCTATGTGACGCTTGAGCCCTGCCCGATGTGCGCGGGCGCGATAATAAATTCCCGCATACCCCGCGTTGTTTTCGGCGCGAGAGAGGAAAGCTTCGGCTCCTGTGGCAGCGTCATCGATCTCTTTTCCGAGCGTTACGGTCATCGTCCGGCTGTATATTCCGGCGTTCTAGAGGATGATTGTACCACACTTTTATCACAATTTTTTAAAAAAATGCGGAAATAGGTATTTTCAGCTAATATGTGATATTTCGTGTTGGCTTCGAGAAATAATATATTGACAGATGTCCGGTTCGCATATATCTTTATATCATAAAGTGAAAAATTGAATATACAGGTCGATAATAGCAAACCTGCCGAAAGACAGGGACGCAAAGCCAAGGGTCTAAGGTCATAAAGACTATGACAGCCGGTTGCCGAAAATGTTACTCTGTCTATTTGTGCCGAGTGTCGTTCAGGTAACCTGAACGACTTTTTTTATTCCTGCTTTTTGGGTGAAAATCAGAATGACGATGTTGGATACTGATCAATGCTGTTTACCGGAGGTTTTTTATGGTATCAAAATTTAAGCTTTTTAAAGACGAAGCCGGCCAGTCTATGGTGATATTTGTATTGGTCTTTGCAGTTTTATGCGCGGGATCCGCGCTGGCAATTGACTTGGGGCGAATTTCTCTTGAACAAGATCGGCTGCAGACTGCCGCAGATTCGGCGGCCCTGGGCGGAGCGCAGGATTTGCCGTCAAGCTCCGCAGCTAAAAGCACAGCGGTTAAACTCGCCGAACAAAACGGAATGCTGGCTTCCGAGATAGCGGTCTCCGCTCCTTTTAACGGTGATTCCGAAAAAATTGAGGTCGTTTGCACAAGAACGGTCAGCTATACAATAGCAACTGTTCTGGGCTTACACAGCAAAACCATATTGGCAAGCTCTGTTGCGGAAAAAACGGGTATGAACACAGGTCCGTTCAACTATACGGTTTTTTCGGGCAGCAGCTCCGACATATTGGCCATAAACGGAAGCAGCCAATATATCAAGGGTAACGTTCATTCAAACTACAAATTCAATATGTATGGCTCTTCTCAAAACATTACGGGCTCGGTCGAAGCCGTAAACAGCATTACTATGAACGGTTCATGCATTACTGTCGGAGGGGCATGCCAGGCCGCGGCTATTACTGTAAACGGCAGCGGCATCAATATCGGAAGCAAAGTCTTCAGCGCCGCGCCCATAATCGATATGCCAGACTTTTCCGAAGCAATACAGGCCGAGGCTCAGGCAGCGGGACAGGCATACAACGGAAACAAGACCTTTAACGGCAGCAGGGTAAGCGTTGATTCTCCCATATATGTAAAGGGCAGCTTAACCGTCAACGGAAGCGACTTCACCGGCAGCGGCGTAGTTCTGGTGTCGGGCAGTATTACATTTAACGGAAGTAATCTGATGTATTCCTCAAAAGATTCGGTATGCTTCTATTCGGAAAGCGGAAACATAACGATTAACGGCTCAGGCATCCAGCTGGAAGGGCTTGTTTACGCTCCAAACGGCACAATCATGATGAACGGCTCAAACCAGACAATAAACGGAAGGGTCATCGGGAAAGTCCTGAACTTTAACGGCAGCTCGATAAGGATTACTTCCGGAGAGGACGACCTTAGCTGTCTCCCGAAAATGACTGTGAGGCTTGTGGAATAGAGCGCGCCTGATTTTTATTGAATAGTAAAAGCACAGCAAGGTAATTTATAGCTCTGCAACTTACCTTGCTGTGTCTATTTATCTTCTGACAGCCATTCGGGAAACGGTGTCCGTCGTATTTTATATTTTACTTTTTCTGAGTACCGTCCGCATTGAAGAGCGGCAGCGGTGCAAGGAAAATTACATCGTCTCTATCGCAGGCATCGCCCTCGGCAAGGATAAAAGCACGCCCCGCGATAATGGCGCCGGCTTTTTCAACCAGTTCCTCGACGGCCTTGAGGGATTCTCCGGTTGATATAACATCGTCCACGATGAGTACGCGCTTGCCGCGCATCTCATCTGCGTCCGCCTTGTCGAGTACCAGCTTCTGAACCTTTTCGGTCGTGATGGATTTGACTTCCACTTCAAACACGTCCGTCATATAGAGCTTCGCGGACTTGCGGGCGAGAAAATACTTATTATTACCGCTCTGACGAGCCATTTCGTAGAGGAGGGGTATGCTCTTCGCCTCAGGAGCCAGTAAGTAGTCGTATTCGGGAGCCTTTTTAAGAAGTTCCGTCGCGCAGTGTATAGTGAGCTCCACATCGCCGAAAATGACGAAGGAACCGATATAGAGATCATCCGTCACGCGGCAGATGGGCAGCTGGCGTTTCAATCCGGCTATATCTATCTCATAAGTAAGCATTAGGCATCCTCCTAAATCTGTTTTGTCGTTGTACGGGACTTTTCCGTGTTCGGAACGTCCCGTTTTTATTTACAAACAACATTTTTATTATACAGGTTTTTTTGAAAAAATCAACACTATCAGAGCCATCCGCATCCTTTTTTCACGAACAGCTCATCTTCTGTGGTAGTCAACTACAACCGGAAGTCCGGTCAATAATCTTCTTATCATGTCCAGCGCGCAGTTTGAGGCAAGAGTTCTCACTCTCGTACGGCCGAAACCAGAGTTGAGCTGCGTGACAAAGACCTCGTTTTCTGTTGCAAGCGCGACAAACACCGTTCCTACGGGGTTAATACCGTCGCCCTCCGGGCCGGCAAGTCCCGTCGTTGCAACCGCAAGAGAAGATTTAAAAAGCTCTCTCGCTCTTTTTGCCATTTCGGATGCGACTTCAGCGCTTATAACACCGTGTTCTTCTATGAGCTCCTTCGGAACACCCAGAACATTTATTTTGCTCTCGGTCGCATAGGTAACGACGCCGCCGACAAATACATTTGATGAGCCGCGCAGGTCGGTGATGCGCTTCGCGATTAAGCCGCCGGTGCAGCTCTCCGCAGTTGAGAGAGTCAGGTTTTTTTCACACAGAAGCTCAAAAGCCACTTGCTCCAGACTGCCCGCGTCTATGCCGTAGATAATATCCCCCAAAACGGAGCGGACGCGCTCTATGACGGGCTTCGTCATTTTTTCGGCTTCCTCAACGGTTTTGGCCTTAGCGGTTACTCGGAGCTGAACCTCTCCCTCCTTGGCGTAGGGCGCAAGGGTCGGGTTTGTAAGCTCGTTCATCATGTCGCGGAGCTTTGCCTCAACGGCGCTCTCCCCGCTTCCGACTATGTTGAGGTTGTGTGAGAGTATCACCTCATCGGAAAGCGCTCTGAGATATGGCATAGCGCAAGCCTTGAACATGGCGTTGCACTCGCGCGGGGGTCCCGGCAGCATGAGAACGCGCACGCCCTTTGCCTCAAAGGCACAGCCGGGCGCGGTTCCCCATTCGTTGCGAAAAATCGTGCAGCCCGCCGGCAGATACGCCTGCTGAAAGTTGTTTTCCGTTATATAGTCCACGCCGATGACTTCCTTGAAGTAGCGCTTCATCTCCTCGGCAAGCTCCTCATGGAAGACCATCTCAAGGTCGAAGGCCTTTGCCAGCACCTGCTTTGTGAGGTCGTCGCAGGTGGGGCCGAGTCCGCCCGTGGTAATGATTATATCGGCTCTCCCGCGCGCAATCTTGACAGCTTCCGTGAGTCTTTCGGGATTGTCGCCCACGACCGTGTGATAAAAAACGTTGATACCGATTTCCGAGAGATAAATGGAAATATCCCTCGCATCGGTGTTCGTCGTTCCGCCCAGAAGGAGCTCCGTCCCGACGGACAAAATTTCGGCATTCAGAGTATCGCTCATAAGACCCTTCCTTTCATATGCAAGGCACGGAAAGCGTGTCTTAACTATATATCAAATTTCACAGTATATTTGTTCTGCATCGCCTCATCCACAAGGGCTTCGACGTCCAGCGCGCTTTCAACCTCCAGCACATCCTGAAGTTTTGGCTTCGTTCTCGGATGGCGCGGTGTGAATACCGTGCAGCAGTCCTCGTAGGGCAAAATTGAAGTCTCAAAAGTGCCGATTTTTCTTGCTATACTCACTATATCCGTCTTGTCTATTCCGATGAGCGGACGCAGGACGGGAAGCGTCACACACTCCTCCGTAACTCGAAGGGCCTCCATCGTCTGACTTGCGACCTGACCGAGATTTTCTCCCGTTACAAGCGCCTTGCAGTTGTTCTGATACGCAATTTTATCCGCTATCCGCATCATGAAGCGCCGCATTATGAGCGTAAAATACTCCTCGGGGCATTTCGCACGGATTTCCTCCTGAATATGCGTAAAAGGCACTATCTCGACCGCAAGTCTGCCGCAGGATTTTGTAAGAATCTTCGCTAGCTCAAGCACCTTTTCCTTCGCCTGCTCGGAGGTATAGGGGAAGGAGAAAAAATGCACCGGCACAAGATGAATGCCGCGGCGAGCTATCATATAGCTCGAAACCGGGCTGTCAATTCCGCCGGAGAGCAGCGTCACTGCGCTGCCGTTACTTCCTACGGGCATCCCGCCAGCGCCGGGAAGCGCCTTCGCGTGGACGTAGGCCGAAACTTCGCGCACCTCGATGCGAATCATGAGCTCGGGATCATGCATGTCAACCGCTATGTCGGGATAGTCGTCGCTCAGAAGTCCGCCTACATATTGGGAAATTTCGATACTGGACATTGGAAAACGCTTATCAGAGCGTTTTGTCTCAACCTTAAAGCTCTTGGCGTTTTCCAACGCTTCACCTAAGTATCTTTTACAGGCTTCATAAATCGCGTCCTTATCCTTTTCGCAGGCCAGTGCGCGTGTCACGCTCACAAAGCCGAAAACCGTAAGCATCGCGTCCAGTGCGCCGTCCATGTCGCAGCCGTCACTTTTCGGCACGACATACACGGTGGACTGCATGGAGCTAACATCGAAATCGCCGAAGGGCTTCAGTCTGCGCTTCACGTTTGAAAGCAGCTTGCCTTCAAAGAAGCGACGGTTTTGTCCCTTCAGGATGATTTCGCCCTGCTTCAGGAGTATCATATCGTTCATTCTATTTGTTCCTTAATATAGTATTTGCGTCAGCGCCTAATTATCTGTCTTAAATATGTATTGTTTCCGAAAATCAGGAATAAAGCTTTGCTCTATTCCTGCATCGCTCCGCCCGCCTCGCGGAAATCGTAGGTACGGTACTGTATCGCCTCGGCAAGATGCGCGGGTCCGATGTTTTCCGCCCCGTCGAGATCGGCGATCGTTCTCGCGACGCGAAGTATGCGGTCATAGCTTCTTGCCGTGAGCCCCATTCTTTCAAACGCCATTTTCATAAGCTGTTCGCACTCTGCGGAAAGCTCACAGTTTTCGCGGAGTTGTTTCTGCTCCATCCTGGCGTTGCAGCCGAAGCCCTCCGATTCAAAGCGCTTTCTCTGAATGAGCCGCGCCGCGTTGACGCGCTTTTTAATATCCTCGCTCTTTTCAGCGGGCCTTTTCGCGCGCAGCTCATCAAATTCGAGCGCCGGCACCTCGACCACTATGTCAATGCGGTCGATAAGCGGGCCGGAGAGCTTGCTGTGGTATTTTTTCACGCTGCTTTCCGAGCATTTGCAGCGTCCGGAGGGATGCCCGTACCAGCCGCACTTGCAGGGGTTCATCGCGCACACGAGCATAAAGCTCGCGGGATATGTGGCGGAACCTGTCGAACGTGAAATCGTGACACAGCCGTCCTCAAGCGGCTGGCGCATGACCTCAAGCACATCGCGGTGGAACTCGGGCAGCTCGTCCAAAAATAAAACTCCGTTATGCGCGAGCGATATTTCGCCCGGCTGGAGCTGTGCTCCGCCCGCCATAGCAGACGAAGAGAGCGTATGGTGCGGAGCGCGAAACGGTCTTTGTGTCACCAGAGGATTTTCGCGGCTTGTGAGTCCCATTACAGAATGTATTTCGGTGGTTTCAAGCGCCTCAGCTCCGCTCATATCCGGCAGAATCGACGGCAGACGCTTTGCGAGCATGGATTTTCCCGCTCCGGGAGGGCCGACAAGCAGTATGTTGTGTCCGCCCGCCGCCGCGACCTCAAGCGCTCTTTTGACATTTTCCTGGCCCTTGACCTCCGAAAAATCCGCAACGTGCGCGGTGCTGTCTATGAGGTCAGGAGTCTCGGTGGGAGTAATCGGCGCCTCATTTGAAAAGTGACGCAGAAGCGCGGACACATCTTTCACGGGATACACCTCAACACCCTCGGCGAATGAGGCCTCCGGCGCGTTGTCCTCGGGAACATAGAGCTTTTTTATACCCGCCCGTCTTGCGGCGAGAGCCATAGGCAGCGCGCCGCGCACAGAGCGAAGCTCTCCCGTCAGTCCCAGTTCTCCGAAAAACGCGCAATCCTCGGCGGGAGCTTTAATTGCGCCCGAAGCCGAAAGTATTGCAAGGAGCATCGGCAAATCATAGGTTGTGCCGCCCTTTTTGGTGTCGGCGGGAGCAAGATTAATAGTCAGTCTCGAAACGGGGAAGCTCAGTCCCGCGTTTTTAATAGCGGCGCGAACACGGTCTCGCGCCTCCTTGACCGCCGTGTCCGGCAATCCGACGATGTCAAAGGCGGGCAATCCGCTCGACAAAAAGCACTCGACGGACACTTCGTATCCCCCGATGCCTTTGATGCCCAGTGAGCGAATTTTTGAAACCATGTTGGACGTCCGCCTTTCCTATCCAAGATTAGTAATCTATCTACAAACAAAGTGTCTTGCTGTTAAGCCAAATATAATGTCGGCCTTCATCCACCTTGTCTATGACACCGCCGTTGGCAAGAGCGACCTTAAGCGATGGCTTATTTTCATTTCTTACAGTTACCAGTATATTTTCAATACCCATTTTATTTGCCTCGGCAAGAAGAAGGTTAAGTAGCAGTTTCCCATATCCTTTTCCACGCTGGTTTGGCCTGATGGCATATCCAACGTGACCTCCCTCGGCTTTTAATTTGTCGGTTAAGTAATGGCGTATTTTTCCAAAACCAACTGGTACTCCTTCAACAAACAACCAAAATGTCGTTTGCGGAACCATCCAGCTTTCTAAGCCAATCGCGTTTGACATATCGATGCTGCGTTTGAGCCAGAGGCTGTATTCATCAAAACTCAAGCCATTTACCGAGTTTTCAAATCCGTTTTCGTCTTTCGAAATCTCCTGTAACATTTCATAAACATCGCGTCCGTCGTTTATTGATAACTTACGGAGTTCATAATTCATTTTTTTAACCTTTCATAATGCGTATGGTCTTAGTATCCCACTTTCTCAAAGGCAGGCAGCCTGCTCGACAGAAAGCACTCGACGGATACCTCATATTCCCCGATGCCCTTGATGCCTAAGGAGCGTATTTTTGAAACCATAAGCCGCACCGCCTTTTTCAGTTTTTTCAGCCAAATGTCACTTTATAATTAGAAACGCGTCCGTCCGTAAAGTATATTTTGAGCCATTCGCTGTCACTCGTAAGCCCGCGTTCGACTCCGAGATAATAGGTCATAGTATCTTCTGTATCGTTTGCGTTGCTGTCGCTTTCTTTCCCGAGAAGGGCAATGACTTGGGCTTTTGTCATTCCTTTCATCTCGGTCTCGGACAGCATATCGTTCACTATCTCGATCCTATGAGATGGACTTTTAGCCCATTTTGATGGCGAATATTCGTGCCGAACCTCGTATTTGATTACACTAACGCCAATAATCACGGCGATTATCGTAAAGATTACAAAGACCGTGTAATTAAACCTCTTCGCTCTTTTTATCTGCTTTCTTATATCTTCCTCAGTCATTTTTATCCTCATACAGATAGAACGCATTGTTTCTGGATCCTGCCATGGCTTCGGTTTATATCATTACTCAGCAATTTCATATATACTTTGATATTATTAAAGCATCCTTATACTCCTCAAACCTGCCGCTGCTTATGGCAAGCCTTCCGTCCGCAGCGATTTTCTCAAGCTCGTCAAATGTGACCAGCTTTGCTTCAGTGACTTCTTCTTTCTGCAAGCTGAGGTCAGCAAGCTCCAGATTTTTTACAAGGAGATAGGTGTCAACAAATTTATTCGTGCACCGGCAGCTGTGAATCAGGCGAAGCTCCGATTCGTCCACCTTGATTCCCAGTTCTTCCCCGAGCTCTCTCACCGCGCCTGAAAGGGAGTCTTCCCCCGCCTGAACAGCTCCTCCGGTACATTCCCACATGCCTCCGAAGGACTTATCGGGATGCCTTTTGTCAACAAGGATATGCCCGTCGGGCGTTATCGTCCAGATATCAGCCACAAGATAGTGCTCGCCCTCGTCCAGTGCGGTTCCTCTAATAATGGTTTTTCCGGTCAGCCTGCGGTTTTCATCGTATAAGTCCAGCAATTCAGGCATTTCATCTGCCCTCGTTCAGGTGCCGCTGAAGCCTGTCAGCGAGCTTTCCGATATGTATGCCGTCTACAAAGGCGTGATGAACCTGAACCGCAAAGGGCATGAGCGTTTTGCCGTCCTTCTGACAGTATTTGCCCCAGTCAAAAATCGGCTGTGCCTTTTCGCTGTTGCCGAAATCCGTATGAGACACATGAGTGAAATTAACCCAGGGCAAAGCTGAAAATTGGTATACATCGTTAGGCACCGGCCCCGTAAAATGCGACGTCTGCTTTTCCGCTGTTTCGGCGGCAAGCTTCACATATTCCTCCATCGTACCGCACATGGGCACATTGACGACCTTGAACAGCTCGGTTTCCTTTTCGAGATAGGTAAAGGAGGTATCGACGGATTCATAAAGCACGACCTGCCCGTCCAGAAAACGGTATCTGAACTCCTCAATCTCATTCGCACATTTTGTAACCGCGTATATAAACGCAAGTGTAAACGACCGGCCGTTATTCTTGACGCGCTTCAGAAATTCGGTCACGTCAAGCTCAAAGCTCACGCAATACTGCGGCTGCACCGCCTGTCTGTAAATCTGGCAGTAATCTTTTCTCTTCCATGTTTCAAGGTCAATGACCTCGTATTTATTCGACATATCTTCTCCTGAAAGCCGTCTGACGTTATGACCAGCTCTGAAGCTCAATAATGTTTCCCTCGATGTCCGCTGCATAGACGAACTGGGCTTTGCGCCCATCCTCGTACTCGGCGTTCACCAGTTCCCCGATTTGACCGCCGCCTGCTGTGAGGACTTTTTCCAGCGTTTCAGCCACATTTTCGACCTCAAACGCAAGATGTGCCAGTCCGCACTGGTTAATCCGGTGATTTTCCGTTGCGGGCATGTCATCATACGAGAAAATCTCAAGAGTCGGATGCTTGTCGTCATATCCGGGCAGACACAGATGCTCGCCAACAATGTGGGCGTTTTTTATTCCGGTCAAAGCGTCCAGCCATTCACCGCGCAGGTCTCTTGTTTCTCCGATACTTCTGCATCCGAGAACTTCTTTATAAAACGCAATCAGCCTTGCGCTGTCCCGCGCAATTATATTCGTATGTGCATATCTCATCATGTCAGCATCCCTACAGCTTTTTCTCCATCAGAACAAAGCGGCCTTTTCTAAAGTTGACATAGCCGACCTTTGCGTAGCCGAGCTTGTCATACAGACGCAGCGCATAGGGGTTAAGCGTGAACGCGTCAAAACGGATTGATTCAAACCCTTCCTTTTTCAGCTTCTCCTCGATATGCTTCATCGTATACGCGCCAACGCCCCTGTTTTGAAATTTGGGATTCACACAAAGGCGGTGTATGACACAAAACGACGCTTCCGGATATTGCCACTCCCCTGCTTCGTATTCCTCATCGCACTCGGAGTTCAGGACAAAAACGCAGGCAATCTCGCCGCCTATCGTTCCGACAAAAAGCTCATCTTTTGATATGTCCTCCGCAAGAATATCTCTGTCAGGATACAGCTCGTCCCACTGCGGAATACCGTTTCTGTCCATCTCGGCAATCGCATCGACAAAGACCTGAAAAACGGCGTTTATATCCGCTTTTGTACCCTTGCGATATTTTAATTCAACAGACTCGTCCATATCTTCTGACCTACTCTTTTATGTCGAGCGCGATGTGTAGCTCGCGTAGCTGTTTCGGCTCGACCTCGGAGGGCGCGCCCATCATCAAATCCTGGGCGTTCTTGTTCATCGGGAACGGGATAATCTCGCGTATGCTGTCCTCGCCCGCGAGCAGCATGACCATGCGGTCGACTCCCGGGGCAATGCCCGCGTGGGGGGGAGCTCCGTAACAGAAAGCGTTGTACATCGCGGGGAATTTTGCCTTGACGTCGTCCTCGCCCAGACCGACAAGCTCAAACGCCTTTATCATGATTTCGGGATCGTGGTTTCTCACCGCGCCCGAGGAAAGCTCAACGCCGTTGCACACGAGGTCGTACTGATATGCGGTTATAGTAAGCGGGTCAACTTCGCCCTTTTCGGATTTATTGAGAGTTTCGAGTCCGCCGTTCGGCATGGAGAACGGGTTGTGGCAAAACTCAAGCTCCCCCGATTCCTCGCCTATTTCGTACATCGGGAAATCGACTATCCAGCAGAATTCATAGCGCTCTGTGTCCATGTGTCCCGGAACGGAAGCGCCGAGCATCTTACGCAGAACGCCGGCGGTCTTCTGTGCGGCGGACTTTTTGCCGGAGGCAAGGCCTACAAAGCAGTTTGGCTTAAGCCCGAGAGCGGCGATAACCGCTTCCTTTTTCTCAGATACGAACTTCGAAATTCCGCCGACAAGATCAAAGTTTTCGTCAAGGCGGAACCAGTAGGCCTTATTTCCGGACTGCACCTCAACATCAGCGCAAAGCTGATCAATGAACTTGCGCGTCTGCGCAAATTCCGGCACGACAACGGCCTTCACGGTGTTGCCCGCAAAAGGCTCAAAGCCACAGCCGGAGAGCAGCTCCGTTGCGTCCTGTACAGTCAAGTCAATACGCAGGTCGGGCTTGTCCGAGCCATAGGTCTCCATTGCGTCGTTGAATGAAATTCTTCTGAACGGCGCGGCCGAAGCGATGTTATACTTGCCGTACTTTGCAAAAATCGGGGGCAGAACGTCTTCCAGTACCGCGAAAACGTCCTCCTGATTTGCGAAAGCCATTTCCATATCAAGCTGATAGAACTCGCCGGGCGAGCGGTCTGCTCTCGCGTCCTCGTCGCGGAAGCAGGGTGCGATCTGGAAGTAGCGGTCAAAGCCTGATGTCATCAGGAGCTGCTTGAACTGCTGGGGAGCCTGCGGCAGGGCGTAGAACTTACCCGGATGGTTGCGCGCCGGAACGAGATAGTCCCTCGCACCTTCGGGGGAGGACGCGGTCAATATCGGCGTCGTTATCTCAAGAAAGCCGTGCTCAAGCATGCTCATGCGCAGAGCGGCTACCACGTTGCAGCGCAGAATGATGTTGTTTTTAACCTCAGGATTTCTGAGGTCGAGATAGCGGTATTTAAGGCGTACCGTCTCGTCCGCCTCGCGGCTGTGGTTTATCTGGAAGGGCAGTTCGTTATAGCGGCAGCGCCCCAAAATTTCAATCTTCTCAGGGACGATCTCAATATCGCCGGTCGGGAGCTTCGGATTCTTCGATGCGCGCTCGCGGACAAGGCCGTCGACGCTTATCGTGGACTCACGGGTAATGTCCTTCACAGCCTTAATCATATTCTCGGTCTCGACGACCACCTGTGTTGTACCGTAAAAATCACGCACAACGACGAACGCCAGAGAAGCGCTTACCTCGCGGACATTCTCCATCCAGCCGACTATTTTGACCTTCTTCCCCACGTCTCCGATGCGGAGCTCGTTACAGGTGTGAGTACGGGATTGCATCATAATGTTTAGAACCTTTCTTTATCATTGGTAGCGGCATTTTCGCCGCGAGGTTTCAGTCTTTTATAACGCTGCCTTTGCCGCGCTTATCGATTTCTGCCCTGATACGCTTTACAGCGTCCTCCGGCTTTTCGGAAAGCTGCTCGCCGGTTTTCATGTCCTTTACCTTGATAACGCCCTGTCCTATCTCGTCGTCGCCTATGAAAACGACGAAAGGCACACCGATTTTGTCCGCGTAGCTCATCTTAGCCTTGAACTTTTTGTCCTCGCTGTAGAGCATCGTGCGGATACCGCTTTCACGCAGAAGCGTGGCGGTTTCAACGGCTTTCGAGAAATCCTCGGTCATCGGAATAATCAGCACATCCGCAGGGGATGTTATGGTTTCGTCCGAAAGCATTCCCTGCTCCTCAAGCACGAAGAACAGGCGCGTAAGCCCGATTGATATTCCGACGCCCGGAAGCTTTTTATCCGTATAGTATTCCGCGAGGTTATCGTAACGTCCGCCGGAGCAGACGGAACCGATTTCGGGGTGCTCTGTAAGCGTCGTTTCATATACCGTACCCGTGTAGTAATCGAGCCCGCGTGCTATCGTGAGGTCAATTTCGAAGTTTTCCTCAGGCACGCCGAAAGCGGGCAAATAGTCTGCGACCGCCTTGAGTTCATCAAGTCCTAGGTCAAATATATTGTTTTTCCCAACATATTTCTTGAGCGCTTCCAGCTTATCGGTGCTTGTTCCCGAAATTGCGATAAAGCTCATTATCTCGTCCGCGTTTTTAACCTTAACGCCGTCCTCAATTAGGAGCGCGCGGCACTTTTCCGCTCCTATCTTATCAAGCTTGTCTATTGTGTGCATGATATCGGAGGCCTTGTCAGTTAGCCCTAGAGATGCGAAAAAACCGTTTAATACCTTGCGGTTGTTTACGCGGATTTTAAATTTTTTCAGTCCCAGCGTCGTGAAGGTGCGATAGATAATGGCGGGAATTTCGGCTTCGTTCATTATATCCAGCTCGCCGTCGCCTATGACGTCGATATCCGCCTGATAGAACTCGCGGAAGCGTCCTCGCTGCGCCCGCTCTCCCCTGTAGACCTTGCCTATCTGATAGCGGCGAAATGGAAAGGCCAGCTGTCCGTAATTAATTGCAACGTATTTGGCAAGCGGAACAGTTAAGTCAAAGCGCAGTGACAGATCGCTGTCGCCTTTTTCAAAACGATAAATCTGTTTTTCTGTCTCTCCTCCACCTTTGGCAAGCAGCACTTCGGACGCTTCGATTATCGGCGTGTCGAGAGGCGCGAAGCCGTAGAGGGAATAGGTTTTTCGTAGCGTTTCCATGATGCGCTCCATCTGTGCCTGCTTATCGGGCAGAAGCTCCATAAATCCCGACAGGGTGCGGGGTTTGATCCTCTCCATATATCAAAATCCTTTCGATTGGTAGTTCTTCCTTAACAGTCAATAACGCCCTCTCCCGCAAAGGGACGAGAGCGTTACGCAGAAAAACAAAGCTCGGTTATTTCTTGGGGTTTACAATATCGCGCCAGCCGAGGTCACCGCGCTTGAGCCCCTGAATAAGCACCTCCGCAGTAGCGACATTGGAGGCAAACGGAATGCTGTGCTGATCGCAGGCACGCGATATCGCAACGACTTCCTTATCGTCGTCTGTGCTTGAAGAGTCCCAGAAGAACAGCACCAGATCGATTTCGTTATACGCGATGCGCGACTTGATCTGCTGTGAGCCACCCTGAGCGGCACTTAAATACATAGATATCGGCAGACCCGTCGCTTCTGCAACCAGTCGTCCGGTGGTAGCCGTGGCGCAGATTGAATGCTCGGACAGTATCCCGCAATATGCGATGCAGAACTGTACCATAAGTTCTTTCTTATTGTCATGCGCCATTATAGCGATATTCATTGCCTTCATCCTTTCAGTGCGCTGCGGCAGTTGACGAGAGCGCCGCTTTGCTGATATTCCATTATACATTAGTCTTCCAGAAAACGCAATATCAAGAAGCTTTATTTAATCAAAGAGATTTGCCGAAAAACCTTATTTTAGCAGAGAATTTTCGGTTTCGAGCGATACGGAGCTGTTCTTGAAGCTAAAATAGTAGTCCAGAACATCTCTGGCAATATATCCTATTGCGCTACCCGCGCCGCCCTTTTCGACGACTACGGCAACGGCAATCTGTGGGTCATCGTAGGGAGCATAGCAAACAAAGACGCCGTTATTCGTAACGCCTTCGCCCAGCTGAGCGGTACCGGTCTTCGCCGCGACCTTATAAGGGTAGCTTCCGAAAATCGCATACGCCGTACCGTCGACAGAGTTTGCGACGTTATAAAGGCCCTGATGCACAGCGTCGTAATAGGACTGATCAACATTCACGGTGTCGGCAACGATGGCCTTGCGCTCAAATACGCTTTTTGAATAGTCGTAGCTCCGCGCCGATTTCAGTATTGAAGCCTTGTAGCGCGTACCATTATTAGCGATAGTTGCAAAATAGTTTGCAAGCTGCAACGGTGTAAATATGCTGTAGGACTGGCCGATTGCCGCCTGCAGTGTATCTCCTATATACCACGGCGTATCGGTGGTCTCTTCCTTATATTTCTGTGTTGCCATGATACCCGTGTTCTCTGTAAGCTCGATACCTGTCGGTACGCCGAGTCCGAAACGAAGCGCATAACTTGAAAGTTTATCTATGCCAAGCTGATCGCCAATCGTATAGAAGTAATAGTTGCAGGATACCTCTATAGCTTTTGTCGTGTTCACATCTCCGTGAGAGCCGTGCGGATAAAGCCAGCACTTAGGAGTATAGCCCGCATCCTCATACTTCGTGAAAATTCCCTTATCGTATATGGTCGTAGCTGTCGTGACTATTTTCTGGTCAAGCGCAGCGATAGCCGTGACAGGCTTGAAGGTAGAGCCAGGAGCATATGCGCCCATGAGCGCACGATTGAAAAGCGGTCCGGATTTGTCCTCAAGCAGCTTCGAATAGTTGTCCATCAGTGTGCTCAGGTCAAAGGTCGGATAGCTTGCTATGCACAGAGGCTCACCCGTCTTAATGTTTATTGCGACGACTGCTCCGCCAGTAATCTGCTGCTTTATCTTGTCAGTCTCTCCCTGGGCTTCAAAATTAGCATTATCAACCAGACGCTGCTTGTTTGTCTCCGTAATGAAGTTGCCGAGTGAGATTTCAGCCGCCTCCTGCAAGCCCAGGTCTATAGTCAGATAAACCTGATCGCCGGGTTCCGGTTCCTTAGTATAGTTTGTGCTAATAACTGTGCCGCCCTTTGTGGTTGTCACCCTCGCGGTACCGTCCGTCCCGTGCAGATAAGTTTCAAAGGCTTTTTCCGCGCCGTCCTTGCCTACCATAGCGTTCAGCGGATAGCCGTCGTTCTTATATTCCTTGTACTCATCCTCGTCCATCATTCCCACGTAGCCCAGAAGATGCGCTGCGTAGTTTGTGTTGTATTCGCGGACATAGGAGGATTGAACCGTAAATCCCGGCACATTGTTTTCCATCAGCTTTGTGATGAGGTCAATACTCACATCCTCCGCGAATACATAGTCTGAGGTGTTAATGACATAGCGTATCTTGATTTCATAGCGCACTCCCGCAACGGCTCTCATCTGTTCGGAAGTGTAGTTGTTATCAATATCAAAAGCGTCTCTGAAAAAGGCCATCAGCTCGACGGCGGTCGTTGAAGCGGGCAGGTCGTTCGCCTTAAGGTAGGCGTCAAGCCTTGTTTTTTGAAGATCCGTCATATTCGGAACATATTCAAAAGGCGCTTCTTTCGTTATGGGAAGCGTGTCAGTGTAGGTGTTGCCGGAATCCTTGACCGCCTGTGTGAGTTCCAGAATTATGGCATTCGGGTCGGGCTGTTCGAAGAGCTCGTCTGCATTTATGTAGATGTTGTTGCAGACCTTGTTTGAAACAAGGACTCTGCCATAGCGGTCAAGGATGTTCCCCCTCGCCGCAATAACGGTGTTCGTTGTAACTGTACTGTTCTGGGACTGCGCATAATATTCGGCGCCCTTGATTATCTGCAGACGGTAGAGGTTCACAGCGTAAACGACCGCCAACGATAAGATCAGAATTATCATTGCCGCAAGCCGCCAGGGTTTAATTGTTCTATCCATTATCTTTCCTTTCGCAAGGAACTACTTGCTCAGATCCACGCCCGAAAGTCTGCGGCACGGATAATAAATTGCGAGTGTAAAGGGCAGCGACCACAGAGTCTGAAGCCCCGCAGTTATAAGCACCGGCAGAAAGTTTGCGTTCGCAAGCGCTACAAATCTGAACATCTGGCATAAGGCCGTCAGCACCAGCGCCGCAAGACAAACAAAAAAGAAAGAGAAAAAGCGCTTGTTTACGAAATTCATTACCAGCGCGCCGGACAAAAAACCGATAACAGGCAACACTACGGTTAAAAGCACCGGCACGTCATTTAGGTACATATCGCAGAAAAGTCCCATAAAGAGTCCAAAAACTCCGCCCCAGATGCCGCCCTCGAAAAAGCCCACGGCAACTACGGCAATTGGCGCTATCAGTGCGTGCACTCTGAAGATCGAAAAATTTGATAGAATATCATTCTGAACCAGAAGCACGAGCAGCATAACTCCGAAGTAGACTATTGCTCTTCGCACTTTTTCAATGTTCACTATATCGAGAAGCATACCGCGCCTCCAATCTGTGGTAATGAGAATTCAGGCCTGTCAAAACTATTCGATGATGTTGAAATCCTTGATAACAAACACCTCGGACAGCGCGCCAAGCTCGCTCGCGGGCTTTACTACCGCGTATTCAACCTGTCCGCCCGCCTCGGTCTGGACGGAAGTCACGGTACCGATATCAAGACCCTTGGGGAAGGCTCCGCCCTTGCCGGAGGTAATGAGCACGTCGCCTTCGAGAACCTGAGTTTCCTCGGTGAGGTAAGTAAGTTTTGTCTCGCCCTTCTGCATGAGAGCGAAATCACCGACTATCATCGCGGCGTTTCCGCCTTCGCCGACGAGCGCTCCGACGCGCATATCCGCGTCTATCACCGAGCGGACAGTCGACCAGCCGGAGCCGACCTCCGTCACCTGTCCTACAAGGTTATACTTGCTATCGATTACACAGTTGCCGACAGCAATCCCGCTTTCGGTACCTTTGCTCAGTGTATAGGTCACGCTCCAGTTCGAAGCCGGGCGGTCGATGATGTTTGCGGATTCAAAAACGAAGTCCTCGTGCTTTTCGCGCAGGTCGAGCAGCTCGTGCAGACGCACATTTTCGCTTTCGGCTTCCTCAGCCTCGCGAAGCTTCTTTTCGCTCTCAGCAAGCTGAACCTTGAGCTGCTCATTTTCCTCGGCCAGCTTGTCGTAGCGGAACATATAGCCGTAAATGCCCTCAAGCCAGCCTTTGATTCCGGTTGAGCCCTCCTTGACGGGTGTGGTTATGGACGCCGCAGCATTTTCCATTCCGCTCGTACCGTCGGGAGAACGGCTGGCGGAAAACCCGAAAATGACAGCGACGATGACGACGACTATCCCGAGCTTAACCCCGTTTTTCCTCATGTAATCCTTAAAACTGTTCAAAGCAAATAAACTCCCAATTGTTCAAGCATTTTTGAAAGTCTGCAAAGCGGCAGACCCATCACATTAAAAAAATCGCCCTCGATGCCTTCTATAAACAGGGCGCCTATGCCCTGCGCGCCGTAAGAACCGGCCTTGTCCATAGGCTCGCCTGTTTCGATATAGGCTTCCATTTCCCGCTCCGATATATCGCGGAAGCGAACGAGCGTACGTTCAAATTCGGTAAATACCTTTTCGCCCTGAATTACCGTCACGCCTGTAAAAACCGAATGCGCCCTTCCTGAAAGAAGCGTGAGCATACTAAACGCATCGCTCTTATTCGATGGCTTCCCCAAAATATCTCCGTCGAGCACGACTATCGTGTCCGCCGCAATGATGATATCCGTAGGTGAGCATTTTTTTGAAACCTCATCCGCCTTGGCGTGGGATAGCGCGCAGACCGCTTCGGCCGGCGTCATTTCTTCTTCGATTATCTCGTCGCCCTCGGCGGGTAAGACTTTGAAGTCCTTCACGCCGAGCATAGTCATTAGCTCACGTCTCCGCGGTGAAGCGGACGCAAGAACGATGTTCATAAGTTTTCCTCTGTTTTTATAAAATCTCGCTATTCAACGCCGCGGTAATAAAGTCCTCTTGTGAGACCGTTCGGAGCGTAATCTGTTTTTCCCAGAAAGCTGTCCGCAATACGCACGCATTCCTCGGGACCTTCATTGGTAAACAGAAGCCTGATGCCCCAGAGTCCGCAGCTTTCAAGGTCGCGCTTCCTGTCTCCAAGAAACAGCTTATGCGCGTTCAGGATAACATTTCGGCAGCCAGATTCCTTAACGACGGGAAAAAGCTGTCCCGTGCGGTCGGAAAGTGAAATCGCGTTTTGACAGTTGCAAGCTCCGGCACTGTTTTTTATGATGCACTGGTCGCTTACCATCAAGGGCAGGCGTCCATAGGCAATAATTTCTGTATTTATTGGTTTGTGCATATCCCTTATCTGACTAAGACGCAACTCGAAGGAGGCTGTCGCGGACAGCAGTCCCGCCGCGTTTAACACCTGAAGCGTATCCGAATTGTACGCATTTAAACCAAAAT
>JASDTK010000025.1:1971-6610 GCA_041891555.1 Oscillospiraceae bacterium | reverse complement strand
GACCATTACTGGGTACATCACGGCCGAGAGTAAACCGAAAACAAGTCCCCATGAAAAGCCGCGTTTCATAAGTTCGGCGCCGTAGACAAAGAACATTCCGGCGAATACCGAAGCAATGCCTATTACCTTCGGCGGAGTCAGCTTTTCCTTAAATACTGCCGGAGCTAGAACCATGAGTATCACCGGTCCGCAGTAACAGGCGAGCGTCGATATACTCACTCCTATCTGCCTGTATGCCTCATAGAGGAAAAGCCAGTTAGCCCCCATGGCAATGCCGGAAACAATCAGGTAAACTACAGTCCTTTTGTCTTTCAAAAAACGGGGCTTGTTTTTTCCGAAAGCATATATTGCAATTAGAAAGATACTGCCGATAAAAGATCTTGAAAGAACAATCTCATAGCTTGTGAGCGAGATATGGCTCGCGATTATTCCGTTAGAGCCGAAAAGAAACAGGGCCGCGATATATTTTATGTATGATTTTTTCATTGGGCGATATATACTCCTAAAAACGGTATTGCATAGCCGCAACACGCGCTGTTTATATGAGTATAGCACGTTTGTCAAGACGAAAACCTCTATGAATGTTCTTTACCTTATAAGAAAGTCTGTAAGCAGCTCGGCCATTGCAATTCAAAAACAGCGAAAACATTGCCTATGTGTGGCTGATAGTATTATAATCAGATTAAAAAAATCTGAGGAGAAGCAATATGACTGTTGAAGTCTTCTGGCAGAGCTTTCTTGACGATACGGGCAGAGACCCCGAGACGCGCTATCTTGAGAGTTTCCATTTCGATTTGAATGAAAAATCTGCGAACGAGCTTCTGGCGCTGATACTTTCAGGCAAAAAGCGTGCGACGGCATCAAGCCTTCTGGCCTATGAGAAGGAGCCTTCCGCAGCTCCGAAGGTTGGCGACCTGAGCATCGTGACCGCTTGGGATGGGACTCCGCATTGCGTTATTGAGACGACGGCGGTCACCGTATACAGATTCCGGGACATTACTTTTGATATATGTAAAAGGGAGGGCGAGGACACCTGCCTTGAAACCTGGCGGGAAAATCATACCCGCTTTTTTACCGCTGAGGGCAGAGAGCTGGGCTATGAATTTTCGGAAGATATGCCCGTCCTCTTCGAGGACTTCGCTGTGATATATGCAAAATAGAGTCTTAAGTCCGAAAAAATATGCGTAAAAAGGATAGGGCCGAAAATCAGCTTCGGTCTTATCCTTTTTCTGCTGCGAAAATTTTCCTTTCAGCTTTGCACCGCGCCGTACAGGGCAAGGCTGTCCTTCCATCTGCCCTCTTCCGTGCTGCCCATTACAACGCAGATATAGGTTTTGCCGCCGATTTCGGCGCTTGATACAAGACAGCAGCCGGCTTTTTCGCTTTTGCCGGTTTTTAGTCCGGCGGCACACTCATAATAATATGGGCTTTCCGGATTGAGCAGCTCGTTTGTGTTGTTATAGGTAACTGCCTGGCCGCTCTGCCAGACATCGGAGATGCTGATGCTGCACGCAATGGATGCAAGGGTATCCGATTTGATAAATACCCTTGCTATGCAGGCAAGGTCAAAGGCCGTTGTATACTGCCCGTCCGCGTCATATCCGTCGGGATTAACGAAATTTGAATCTTTTGCCCCGACAGAGGCGGCCTTGCGGTTCATAGCCCCGACAAAGGCTTCAAGCGCCTCTTCAACTGTCGCGTTCCAGTCTCCACAGATTTTTCTGCCCGCGAAAACGGCAAGGGCATAGGCCGCGTCGTTGCCCGAGGGAAGAAGCATCGCATCCAGAAGCTGCCGGACGGTCATCTCGCAGCCGGGGCTCAACCACGCTCTGGAAGCGTCCTCAGCGATACGCGTGACTTCTTCCCCGACAAGGACACTGTCGCTCTCAGAGCAATAGTCCATTGCGGTCAGCGCCGTCAGCATTTTTGTAGTGCTGGCGGGCGCAATCTGAGTTTTGCCTTCCTTATCAAACAGCACCGTATTTGAGTTTAAATCCCATAAGAGCGCGTTGCGAGCGGAAATGTTCACGGAGAGCGGGGTTTCGGCGTAAGCCGGCAGAGACTGCTCCTGAGGCTGTTCAACATAAGATGATAGGAACGGCAGTTTCAAAACACCCGCTTTTATCGCAAACCCGGACATTATTACGGACGCCATAACAAATAGAGACAGAACCGCGATGCCTCCGGAATCCCTGCGTTTCCTGTAATATCTGCCGCCGACATCTGCCATAACGCCGGCCTTGTTATTAAGCTGTGGGCTGATACCGAGGAGTATCTTACCCACAATAAAGCCGCAGAGCGTTCCCATCGTATTTAGTATCACATCGTCAATATCTGTGCCTCTTGTGCCGAAAAGCTGGAGCAGCTCAATAAAAAGCGACAGCCCCGCGCCGGCAAGAAGCGTTATATGGAGCTTTTGGCAGCGCTTGGATATCAGGACGAGCAGTAGCCCAAACGGAATGAAGAGAACAATATTTCCCCAGAAATTCATAGGGTTCACGGATATATCCTTCAGCGCCTGAAACGGCTTAAGGTTGACGCTGCTTCCTATGTGAGACAGCGAAAAGCCGTAGATCGGCGACACGGTGAGCGCGAAAACAATCGTCAGGTATATTCCGAGGGTGAGCAGCATGAACCTATGATGCCATGCGTCCTTTTCCTTAGCCGCCCTCAGCTTCAGCTCATATATTATTAAAAACAGCAGACTCGCGGCAAGCCCGCAAGGCAGATATGATACAGTTTCGGCTAAATAGTACATGTTATCCCTTCTCCCCAGTACCCGTTTCTTGACAGTATTATTCTATCGCATAAAAACAGGACTTTCTTTAAGTAATAGCTATATAAATATTAAGAATTCATATAGATACTATTCAGTTTTTGGGATTGTCAGGCAATGTTATTTTAAATACAGTCCGTCCGTCATGGCTGTCAGCGCCAATTGAACCGCCGTGAAGAGTGATGATATCCTTTGCGATAGCAAGCCCCAGTCCCGCTCCGCCGGTGGCTGTTGACCGCGCGTCATCCAGTCGGTAGAATTTATCGAAAATCGAGCCCAATTTTTCATGTGGAATGGTTCCGTTATTCTCAAAACTGATGTACACTGTGGCGACCCGTCTTTCTGCCGAAATGTCGATTGTGCTGTCCGCATCGCCGTAGGCAATCGCATTTTTCAGGATGTTGTTAAAAACTCTTGCCAGCTTGTCCGAGTCCCCCCAAACCGTCAAATCCTCTTCGGCATGAATTGCGGCCTCCTTGCCGTTTGCTGAAAGCAGGGGATAGGCCTCGTCGGCCATCTGAATCAGCATATAATAAAGATCAATGCGTTCTTTTTTCAAAGGAATAGTCTGGAGATTGTAGCGGGTAATTTCAAAAAATTCATTAATCAGACTTTCTAGCCTGAGAGCTTTGTCCAGCGTTATATGGACATATTTTGCTTTTTGCTCCTCCGGCATATCCTGAGTTTCGTCTATAAGGTTCAGATACCCTATAATCGAGGTGAGCGGTGTTTTTATATCGTGCGCAAGATAAACAACAAGGTCGTTTTTTCGCTGTTCCGCCTCCTGTGCCTCCCTCGCGCGCCTTTCCAGCGTATTCTTCACCTGATTGAGCTTACTTTCCACAAAGCCCAGTTCAGGACTCATCGAAAGTCTTTTTTGAGAACCATCGGCAAGCTGGTCAACGCCGGCGACAATTTCGTCAAAATACCTTGTGAACCACGTCAGCGCTACACGTATAAGAACCACGAAGAAAATGACTATCGTTACAACCATAATGTTATAAAGGTTGTTTCTTATATAATACTGATAAATTCCAAGGGCGTAGTCCCAGCTCACTCCCCGAACCTTTGAAATCAGCATCGTCAGAGCGTTTCCGACATAGCCCCTTCCCGCGGAGCGCAGGAGCAGAACAATAGTGATTGCGGCGACAAGGATGGCAAGCGTTTGCAGAAACATCTTGCGGATAAGCGCCGCGTAGGGTTTTGACCGCAGTACGTTATTTTTCAATTTTGTAGCCGACCCCCCATACTGTTTTGATATACTTCGGCTTTTCAACCGAGTCATTCATTTTTTCCCGCAGATGACGGATATGGACGGTTATGGTATTGTTTGACTTGCTGAAGTACTCGTCTCCCCATATCTCATGAAACAGCTCTTCGGAGCTTACGACATTGCCCTTTTGTTCGCACAGTATACGCAGGATCGAAAACTCCGTGGGGGTGAGCGAAAGCGGCTTTTCATTCAAAAGGCACTCATGCGTGTTCACATCGATCACCAGTCCCCCGTGAATAATCAGCCCCTCCTCCTGAACGGGGGCGGTGTTGTATTTTTTATATCTTCGAAGCTGAGCCTTGACTCTGGCTATAAGCTCCAGCGGCTGAAAGGGCTTTGTTATATAATCGTCCGCGCCCAGAGTAAGGCCGTTAATCTTATCGGTTTCCTCCTCCTTGGCGGTCAGCATGATGATGGGAAAGGTATATTTCTCCCTGATATTGCGGCAAATCTGCAGCCCGTTGCCGTCCGGAAGCATTACATCAAGAATGGCAAGGTCAAGAGTGTTCTCTTCAATGCATTTCAGCGCTTCTTTTGCCGAATAGCATTTATAGACCTCGAAATTCTCATTCTTAAGGTAGACCTCGACG
>JASDTK010000025.1:0-1961 GCA_041891555.1 Oscillospiraceae bacterium | reverse complement strand
GACTAAATCTGGTTTAATTGATTCTACTAATCGACGCGCTTCAGTAGCGTTCTCCGCAACCTCGACATTAAAACCTTCATCTTCAAGAATTTCTTTTACCAAACTTCTGATATCAGGCTCATCGTCTACAACAAGAATTCTGCTGTTCATATCTATAGCTCCTTTCAGGCGAATTTTTGTCACATTATTCTATCAACAACTTCTCACGCGAATATGATTTATTTCTTGTAAAAATATTGAGGTTTTCCTAATTATATACATCATTGCACACACTTTCAAGGATGCCCAAAGCAATTGGGCTATAATACACCGTTTATATTGACTAATTTCAAGCTATGCTATATCGTATTGCTGTAATATATAAAATGGAAAAAGGAGGACTTATAATGAAAACCCTGGTAGCGTTCTACTCACTGGAGGGGTATACGGAGCTTATCTCTGGAATCATCGCGAATAAGCTGGGGGCGGATATTTTAAAGCTTGAAACAGAAAAGCCCTTCCCGACGGAAGGCTTTGCAAAGTTTTTCAAGGGCGGCATGAGCGCTGTCTTCAAACAAACCCCGAAATTAAAGAACACGGGCATTGACCTTGGAGCTTACGATAACATCGTGCTCGGCACGCCTGTCTGGGCCTCGACCTACGCGTCTCCGATAAATACGCTGATAAAAAAGCATAAGTTTACCGGAAAGAAAGTCGCATTACTGGTTTGCAGCGGCGGGCCTGATGTCGAAAAATGCATAGCCAACCTGAGAAAAGCGCTGGATGGAAACGAAATCGTCGCTGATATCAATTTCACCGAGCCGCAGAAGCAGGATAAGCAGGCAGTTGAAAAGAGAGCCTCGGAATGGGCGGGGAGCCTCGGATTCTGATATTGTTCAAATAAAAGCGCTCAGGTAACGGAGTTCGCCGTCAACCGAGCGCTTTTTATGCGGCTCTTAATCAGCCGCAATAGAAATCAATCGCTTTTTTGAAAAATTCCGCGGCGCGCGGAGCGATCTTGTCATAGTAGGCCTTGAAGCGTTCGTCCGCAACATACATTTCTGCCAAACCGCGATGAGCCTCTTTACTGTAAGCGCCGTCCTTCCAGAACATGCAAAGCCACTGCCGATGTTCATCGCAGGCCTTCAGTGCAAGCTTTCCGGAGGGGTCACCGGTCTTCATTGCGTTCTTCAGGGTTTCGCTGAACCTTTTCTCCATATCTTGCTGCATTTTCCACTGCTCCTCACTCATGCCGGCAAGCTTTAAGTTTGATGCATCTGCTGCCTCGTTGCCATATTTTGCTCTGACCTCTTTGCCATAGACCGCTTCATTGTCGTTAATGAGCTTTTTCTTAAAGCCCTCGAATTTTTCTTTGTCTGTCATAACAGTTTCTCCTTCCAGTGTGCCGATTGATTTTTTGACGTTTTCAATTAGAATTTCAATCTGCGCTTTTCGTTCTAGTAGGGAGGCTAGATGGCTCCGCAGCGTCGAGCTTTTGTCAAAATCACGGGATTTTATTATCGTTTTAATTTCATCAAGTCCAAGGCCGAGTTCGCGGTAAAACAGAATTTGCTGCAAGGCGTCAACCTGTGCCGGTCCGTAAATACGGTAACCGTTGCTGCCTGTTCGCTCCGGACTCAGCAGACCGATTTCGTCATAATACCGCAGGGTGCGGGTCGTGACTCCCGACAGCTTTGCAAGTTTATTGACTGTGTATTCCATTCTTTTACCTCCCAAATCCGAGGATAAACTATTACGTAACGTCAATGTCAATATTATATCATAAAAAATCCGTGGCTAACAAAAAAATTAAGAGAAAAATCCGCCGAACACGAAGTTTTCTCTTAATTTACGGTTTTATATTACCACAAATTTAAGGAAATTACAAGCCTTGTATTCGATTTTCTTTAAGCGCATACTTTATTTTAAGAGGTGACTAACTATAAGAAGTCAACCCCTTAATGCAAAAAAGTTTACGCTGG
>JASDTK010000024.1:2910-6646 GCA_041891555.1 Oscillospiraceae bacterium | reverse complement strand
ATCTTCCCGAACCTCCGATGCCCGCTATGGGCGCTGATGTCGGCGGCATGGGCGTCATGGGCGGGATGAGCGGCATGTATTAAGCCGAAACAAAACTAAATATTTCGTCCCGTGAATGATTTTTATTCACGGGACGCTTTTTCGTGGGTAAAATATGTAAGAAATTGGCCCGAAATTCAGCTTGTTATTATCATCGGGACAATATTTGCGCTTGACATAATATCCAATACAAGTTAGAATAAACTGATGATATTTATTAGGATAGGGGAAATCCTTTAATTTTCATTACGAATCACCGGATAACGAACAAAATGAATGTTTATCCGTATTATTAGTTATGCTTGCCACCTAATTCATTAAATGAAAAGGAGGTGTATAACTTACTATGCCTATTCCTACGCCATGGTTAATCGGCATCATTGTTTTATTGGTGCTGGTTTCGATACTAGCTTTTTCACTCGGAATACTCTATCGCAAACGCGTTTCGGAGCGTGAGATACAAAGCGCCGAGGAGGAAGCCAAAAGGATAATAAACGAGTCCATCAAAACCGCTGAGAATAAGCGGAGAGAGGCTCTCTTAGAGGCAAAGGAAGAAATACACAAGAGCCGCGCGGAATCTGAACGCGAGGTAAAAGAACGCAGGGCCGAACTGCAAAAGCAGGAGCGCAGACTCCAGCAAAAAGAAGAAGCTCTGGACAAAAAAACAGATCAAATCGAAAGCAAAACAGAACAGCTGAACAGAAAAATCCAGCAGGCTGAGGAACAGCAGGAAGAAATTGCAATGCTGAAACGCAGCCAGCTCGAGATGTTGGAAAAAATCTCCGGATACACTGTCGAAGAGGCAAAACAGCACATTATCGAGGATCTCAAAACTGAAGTCACTCACGAAATGGCCCTTAAAATCAAGGAGGCCGAAGCAAAGTACAAAGAGGAAGCCGACGCTCGCGCGAGAGAAATTATCACTCTTGCTATTCAGCGTTGCGCCGCAGACCACGCTTCCGAGGTTACAGTTTCTGTCGTACCTCTCCCCAACGACGAAATGAAAGGCCGCATTATAGGCCGCGAGGGCCGCAATATCCGCGCTATCGAGACTCTGACCGGAGTCGACCTGATTATCGACGACACTCCCGAGGCAATTACGCTTTCGAGCTTTGACCCAGTCAGACGCGAGGTTGCACGTCTTTCGCTTGAAAAGCTCATTCAGGACGGCCGCATCCATCCCGCGAGAATTGAGGAAATGGTCGCAAAATCCCAGAAGGAAGTCAACGCCACTATCAAGGCAGAGGGCGAAAGAGCCGTATTTGAGACGAACGTCCACGGTCTGCACCCGGACATCATCAAGCTCTTGGGCCGCATGAAATACCGCACGAGCTATGGGCAGAACGTTCTGAGCCATTCTATAGAGGTTTCCCACATTTCGGGACTCATCGCTTCCGAGCTGGGCGTGAATGTCGCAGTTGCTAAAAGAGCGGGACTTCTGCACGATATCGGTAAGGCAATAGATCACGAGGTCGAGGGAAGCCATGTTACCATCGGTGTCGACCTTGCGCGTAAGTACAAGGAGAGCGAGGACGTTGTCCACGCCATTCAGGCGCACCACGGGGATGTAGAACCCCATACAGTCATCGCCTGCATCGTTCAGGCGGCGGATACGATATCCGCTGCGCGTCCCGGCGCACGCAGAGAGAACATCGAAAACTACGTCAAGCGTCTTGAAAAGCTTGAGGAAGTTACCAAGAGCTTCAGCGGAGTTGAAAGCTGCTATGCCATTCAGGCCGGGCGTGAGATACGCATCATGGTCAAACCCGAAGAGGTTTCAGAGGACGAAATGGTTCTTTTAGCGCGCGAGATTGCAAAGAAGATTGAAAATGAGCTAACCTATCCGGGACAGATCAAGGTTCATGTTCTGCGCGAGACAAAAGCAGTGGAGTACGCAAAATAATCCGGCATATAGCCATGAAAAATTGATAAGAAAGCGCGTTATTAAGGCTATCGTCTTATATAAACGCGCTTTTTTCGTCGCTTTAGCAATTTAGAAAGCACAGAAATTTACAATTACCCCAAATCGTTTCATATTAAGGCACTTCCGGTGCTGTTTGGGCAATAAGCTATTGCAATCGACCGAATAATTGTATATACTGCTCTGGGTAATTGTAAATATTTCTTTAACGCTATCTGCCGCGACCCGAAGAATAATAAAACAATAAGGCGCTGATGGAAAGCTGTTAGGGAAGTAATATATTAATTAGCAAGGAGTTAGACGCAATGAGATACTCAAGAAAAATTCTTGCACTTTCTTTGTCAACCCTCATGCTGTCTGCTACACTGAGCGCATGCTCCGGCGGCAAGACTAATGAGGCATCACAGCAGCCCTCAGCAGAGGAAACCCAGCCCGCGGTATCCACACAGCCCGTTACGGGCGGAGAGCTCGCAGTCGGAATTGCACAGGATCTGGATGATACGCTTGACCCTCAAAAAATGGTATCGGCAGGAACCAGAGAAGTGCTTTTCAACATTTTTGAGGGCCTTGTAAAGCCCGATACCAAAGGAAACCTTGTTCCGGCTGTTGCCAGCGATTATAAAATTAGCGATACAGGCGACACCTTTACATTTACACTTCGCGACGGCGTTAAATTTCATAACGGTAATACTGTTACCGTAAAAGATGTTGTCTATTCCATAAAACGCGCGGCCGGACTCGATACGGGAACTCCGCTCATTGACGGCTTCGATGCCGTGAAGTCAGTCGATTCGCCGGACGACAAAACCGTAGTCGTAACCCTAAAGGAGCCCAACATCGAATTTCTGGCACTTCTGACAGCCGCTATAATTCCGGACGGAAACGACCCGACCAAAGAAATGATAGGCACAGGTCCGTTCAAGTTTGTTTCCCGTAAACCGCAGGAGAGCATTACCCTGGAAAAGTTCAGCGACTACTGGGGAACTCCCGCTTATGTCGATAAGGTTACCTACAAGATAATCGATAACGCCGAAACTCTCGTCATGTCTCTCAAGAGCGGAGCGGTCGATTTGGTCGCGCACCTCACGAGCGCTCAGGTCAAGGAGCTCGGCGAAGGCTTTACAATCAAGGAAGGCACAATGAACCTTGTTCAGGCCGTTTACCTGAATAATTCAAAGGAGCCCTTTAACAATATCAAGGTTCGTCAGGCTCTGAGCTATGCCATTGACCGGACGGCAATAATGGACTATCTGGCGGACGGCAGGGGTGCCGCGGTCGGCAGCAGCATGTACCCTGCGTTTCAGAAATATTTCAGACCGGAGCTTGTAGACTATTACACCTACGATGTCGAAAAAGCGAAGCAGCTTCTCGCCGTCGCCGGATATCCGGACGGCTTTGAAATGACGATAACCGTCCCCTCGAACTATCAGCCGCACGTAGACACTGCTCAGGTAATTGCGGAGCAGCTTAAGGCTGTCGGTGTAACCGTAAATATTGACCTTGTCGATTGGGGAACCTGGCTGAGCAAGGTATATCAGGGCCGCGATTATCAGAGTACGGTCATCGGAGTTGACGCCGCAATGATGACAGCACGTGCTATGCTCGAACGTTTCTCGTCCGAATCCGCCTCTAACTTCACGAATTTCTCGGATCCCGAATATGACAAGGTGTTCAAGGAGGCTGTCGCCTGCACGGACGACGCCGAGCAGGTCGAGCTCTACGGCGAGCTTCAGACCATCCTTACGAAGGACGCTGCGAACCTGTACATTCAGGATC
>JASDTK010000024.1:0-2900 GCA_041891555.1 Oscillospiraceae bacterium | reverse complement strand
GTCGCGATGGGCAACGGCTTGCAGGGCTATGAGTTTTATCCCATATACGTTATGGATCTGACAAAGGTCTATTTTACAAAATAAAACAGCTCAGAGAAAAGACAAACTCTGAATTTGATTTTACAGGGCGGTCTTTGTTTAAGTATTAAGGCCGCCCTGCATTAAGTACACTTTTTTATTGTCGAGAAGTGTAATTATCTCGGCTTTGAGCATCGCGGTTTTCGCGTTTTTTCCGAAGGGAGGGGAGCAAGTGAAATACATCTTAAAAAAAGCGGGTATTTTTCTTCTCACCCTGCTCGGTATATCTGTGCTCGTGTTTCTGGCTTTCCAGGTAATTCCCGGAGACCCGACGACGAGAATGCTGGGTACGCAGGCGACTCCGGAAAAGGTTGCGGCGCTTCGCGAACAGCTCGGCCTCAATGAGCCTGCGGTGCTTCGCTATTTCAAGTGGCTCGCGGGCTTTGTCAAGGGTGACTACGGCACCTCCTACAGCTACAATATTCCCGTAAGCGAGCTGCTGTCCGGAAAAATCGCTATAACTGCCGCGCTTTCCGGCATGAGCTTTGTCATGGTGCTCGCGATGTCGCTGCCTCTGGGCGTTCTACTCGCGCGCTTTGCCCACAGCATACCCGACAGAGTGTTTTCGGTCATTAACCAAATCATCATGTCGATACCTCCGTTTTTTATCGGCATTATTTTAACCTATGTGTTCGGGCTAATTCTCAAGCTGTTTACGCCGGGCGAGTTCATTCCGCACTCCGAGGATCCCTCCAAGTTCTGGAGCTTCCTTGTTTTTCCCGCTCTCGCAATAGCTCTGCCCAAGAGCGCGATGGTCGTGAAGCTCCTTAGAAGCAGTATGGTCAAGGAAATGAGCGAGGACTATGTACGCACGGCCTACAGCCGGGGCAACAGCCGCTGGCAGGTTCTGTCGCGGCACGTTATGCGGAACGCGATAATTCCGGTGATTACCTTCCTTGCCGTTACGCTTGTGGACATTATCGCCGGAAGTATTATAATAGAACAGGTGTTTGCAATACCGGGCATGGGAAGGCTGCTCCTTTCGTCGATAATCGGACGCGATTTGCCTGTTGTTCAGACTATTATCATGATAATTTCATTTGCGGTCATAACCGTAAACTATATGGCCGACATATCCTATAAATATATAGACCCTAGAATAAGGTTCCGCTGAAATTTTTTAACCTTATTACGCAAAGAAAGAGTATAATGATATTCTAACTCAGATAAAGTCAAGCGTTAAGCGTTCCGCAGGGCGAAGTGATCGGAGCGCAGCGGAGGAAAAAGTGAGAAGATCACCGAATTACAACTTAATAGCCGGCTGTACTCTCACGGCTGTAACCGTTTCGGTTATCGTTCTGGGCTTTTTCTGGACGCCGTTCGACCCGGATACGATGTCGCCGCTTGAAAAGAGCATCGGCCCGAGCGTGACGCATCTTCTGGGTACGGACAATTTTGGGCGGGACATTCTGAGCCGGGTCATAGAAGGAGCAGGAACGACGCTTTCGATAGCGTTTTTTGCGGTTTCAATCGGAGCGACCTTCGGAACGCTGATAGGCGGGCTTACAGGTTATTTCGGAGGCGTTGCGGACGAAATAATGATGAGAATAAACGACGCCGTCACAGCTTTTCCGAGCATACTGCTCGCACTCGTCGTGGTAAGTATCACCGGCTCGGGAAAAGAAATCATCATAATCGTTCTGGGCATACTTTTTATACCCAGCTTTGCGCGAGTTGTTCGGGGCGAATTTGCAAAGCAGCGACATATGGACTATGTCAGAAACGCCAAGCTTATGGGCGTGAGGCATACGAGGATAATGTTTGTGCATATTCTTCCAAACATAGCGCCTGTCCTGCTGAGCTCTGTTGCAATCGGCTTCAACAACGCCGTGCTCGCGGAGGCGAGCATGAGCTATCTGGGCGTCGGTATTAAACCGACAGAAAGCGCGAGTCTCGGCAGGATGCTTCTGGACTCACAGTCGTATTTATTCTCGGCACCCTGGCAGGCACTTTCGGCCGGCTGTGCCATATCGATACTTATCCTTGGGTTCGCGCTGATTTCGGAGGGCCTGGGTTACAAAAGAGTATGGCGGACAGCCACGAAACGGAGGCGAAAATCAATTGCTTGATATAAAGAATCTGACCGTAACTTTCAATGACGGACGTCCCGGCATGGCTGTGCGCGGCATTGATCTGCACATGGAGGCGGGCGACACGCTCGGACTCGTCGGCGAATCCGGTTCCGGAAAAACCGTTACCGCGCATACGATTGCGGGACTTATCGAACGTGACACCGCAACTATTGAGGGCGAAGTGGTTTTTGACGGGCACGACCTTCTCAACTGCAACGATGAGGAGATGCGCCTTTTGCAGGGCAAGGATATAGGCATGATTTTTCAGGAACCTATGACGAGTCTTGACCCTCTTATGAAAATCGGACGTCAGATAGAGGAAACGCTCAGACTCCACTGCAAGTTTACCTCAGAGGAAAGACGCAATATGGTAATTGAGGTAATGAAGCTCGTAGGGCTTCCGAACCACCCCGACCTCACCTATAAAAAATACCCGCACCAGCTCTCCGGCGGACAGAGACAGAGGGCTATGATTGCCGCTGCCTTTATCACTCATCCGAAGCTTTTGATACTTGACGAGCCGACGACCGCGCTGGATGTGACCGTGCAGGCCCAAATCATTGAGCTGCTGAAACGCCTGAACGAAAAATGCGGAGTCAGCTTGCTTTTCATTTCGCATGATTTGCGCGTGATAAGGCGCGTATGTAAAAAAGTCGCCGTTATGTATAACGGCGAGATTGTGGAGCAGGGCGATACGGAGCAGGTCTTTAATGACCCGCAGCATGAATATACCAAGGAACTGGTTTCTGC
>JASDTK010000023.1:27039-38002 GCA_041891555.1 Oscillospiraceae bacterium | reverse complement strand
ATGGTGTTCATCTGGAAACTGCTCATAAAACCAATGGGAGGCGTTTTCGGCATCTACGAGCTGCTGCCGGCCTTCCTCGTTTCCTGCATATTCATCGTCATAGTCTCCCTTGCCACCAAAGAGCCTTCAAAGGAAATACAGGAGGAGTTTGAAAAAGCGAAAACCTATGAAAATTGATGCGGTATAAGTCAAACCGCAAAAATATTAAGGACGGGAAAGCAATTGCTTTCCCGTCCTTAATATTTAGCAGATTAATATCACCGAACATCAGACCGTCGGAGCTATGTCATAGAAGTTGACATTTTTGTTAAGTTCCATTATCCGCTTCATTCCCCATTGGTTTTTGAACAGTATCACGGGCCTTTCATACTGATCCTCCAAAAGCAGAGCGTCGTTGTAGCTCAGCAAATCTTTGGAAAACTCATCCGAGTCTACCCAGCGGGCCATCTGATAGGGAAGCCTTCTTATCTGTATTTCGGTGTTATACTCGTTTTTCATTCTGTATTCGAGAACCTCAAGCTGAAGTACGCCCGCAACACCTACCGTCAGCAGCTCCATGCCCATATCCTGCTGCCTGAAAACCTGTATGGCTCCCTCCTCCGAAATCTGGTTGATTCCCTTCAAAAACTGCTTTCTTTTTGAAGAGTCCTTTGCCATGACTTCGGCAAAGTGCTCCGCTGGGAACATTGGTATGCCCTCAAACCTGAACGCTTTGGCTCCGCCGCAGATTGTGTCGCCGATATTGAAAATTCCGGGGTCAAACACTCCGATAATATCACCGGCATACGCCTCGTCCACAAGCACCCTGTCCTGAGCCATGAACTGCTGTGACTGAGAAAGGCGGATGGTTTTTTTAGACTTTGTATGGTTTACCTCCATGCCCTTTTCAAACATTCCGGAGCAAATCCTGATAAACGCTATCCTATCCCGATGAGCGGGATCCATATTTGCCTGAATTTTAAACACGAAGCCCGAAAACACCTCGTCATCCGGCTCTATGCTGCCCTCGCTGTGGGCTCTCGTGCTGGGAGAGGGGGCCATTTCTATAAAAGCCTCAAGGAAAGGACGAACGCCGAAATTCGTCATCGCGCTTCCGAAAAACATCGGCGTAAGCTCTCCTGCCGCGACCTTTGCCATATCGAAGTCATCTCCGGCAATATCCAGAAGCGCAATATCCTCACAAAGCTTATTGTACAGTCCCGCACCCAAAATCGTCTTGAACTTCTCGTCGTTGACGCTGCCAGTTTCCGAAATGGCAATGCTCTGGCCGTGCTCTCCGCTTCCGAACAGTTCAATCTGAGCGCTTCGCCGGTCGTAAACGCCCTTGAAATCGCCGTCAACGCCTATAGGCCAGTTCATAGGGCAGGAGCGGATTCCCAGAGTCTCTTCGATTTCCTCCATCAGTTCCAGCGGATTTCTGCATGCTCTGTCCAGCTTGTTGACAAAGGTAAAAATGGGTATACCGCGCTTTCTGCAAACGTGAAACAGCTTCTTTGTCTGTTCCTCTACGCCCTTTGCTCCGTCAATCAACATGACGGCGCTGTCCGCCGCGGTCAGGGTTCTGTAGGTATCTTCGCTGAAATCCTGATGCCCCGGCGTGTCCAATATGTTGATTCTGTAGCCGTTATAATCAAAATTAAGAACGCTTGAGGTGACGGAAATTCCTCTTTCCTTTTCAATCTGCATCCAGTCCGAAACGGCGTATTTATTTGTTTTTCTGCCTTTGACCGTTCCCGCGAGCCTGATTGCTCCGCCGAACAGGAGCAGCTTTTCAGTGAGTGTTGTCTTTCCGGCATCCGGGTGGGAAATAATCGCAAAGGTCTTTCTTCGGCTAACTTCGTTTTCAATTGACATTTCAGTATAACATCCTCAACTATCTATCTTTTTATTATAGTTTCATATGCGCTTTTTAAACAGAACTGCAGTTTGTTTCTTATATTTCTGCTTATATGAGCGCAAAAAAGCAAATCCGAACCCTTTGCCAAAATAAGCTAACAGTTCGGATTTGTTTGGTTTGGCGGAGAATACGAGACTAAGATAAAACAATGTTGTCCGATTTCTTACCGCTTAGTACCAAATCGCCGCATTTTCGATGGTTTCCGGCCTTGTTGCGTATTGACATTAGCATACGTCGTTGTGCCGCCGATGTCAAGCATAAGGATTGCAGCGAGCCGTCCTGTCCGCCATACATTCTTTTCCCAAAAACTATAATTAATCAAGATACTTTGTCAAGGGCAGCACTTCCGTACGGAAAAACTCTCTTGCGGTTTCCGGACGAATGCTCAGCTTCTGTCCGTTGAGCGAGATTGAAACACCGGGATTTTGGCACTCCTTTATACAGAAACACGACTTAAAATCTATTCGATCATGCAGTCTGTTTTCCTCAATGAACTGCTGGAAGGTGTATATTACGTTGTACGCGCCTTTTAAATGGCAGGCGCTGCCGATGCAAATGCTCAGTTCAACCATTGCTTCGTCTCCTCGCCGTAGTTTACGTGAAGCAGTTCATGTGTCCTGCCCTTCAGAAGCCCCTGATACAGTGAGAGCATGAGCGGGTTTTCTTCCGAACGTCTTATACTGCTTCTGTGGTCAGCCGAATAAAGTCCGCGGCCTCTGTCTTCTTTCGTCTCCGCGCCGGCAAAGGGCTGACCCGCGCCGCTCACGCAGCCGCCGGGGCAGGCCATGACCTCAACGAAATCAAAGCGCTCTCCCGCCTCAATTCTTTCAATAAGGTCAGAGGCGTTTTTCATTCCGCTTACTACCGCAATTCGCAGTTCCCTGTCGCCGTAGGGTACCCTTGCCTCTTTCACGCCTTTCATACCTCTTAAAGTCTGGAAGGCGATTGAAACAAGGCCGGCTCTCGATTTGTCGGAGGAAATGCGCCTCAGCACAGCCTCGGTCACGCCGCCAGTCACACCGAAAATTACGCCCGCGCCGGAAACACTTCCGAAGGGCATGTCCACTGCCTCCGGCTCCAGTTCATCAAACATGATGCCCGACTCCTTAATCATGCGGATAAGCTCCTGCGTCGTGATAACGGCGTCCACGTTAGGCGCGCCGTCCGCCTTGAACTCCGGGCGGGCTGCCTCAAACTTTTTCGCTGTGCAGGGCATGACTGCCACATGGAACTGTTTTCTCGATGAAGTTTTTCCGTCCTCCTTGATGACCGAGGCGAACATCTCCATCGGAGATCGGCAGGTAGATATATTGGGTAAAAGCTCCGGATGCTTCTTTTCGCAGTACTGCACCCATGCGGGGCAGCAGGAGGTGAAAAGCGGCAGTTTTTTGCCGGATTCAAGCCTTTTCAGCAACTCCTCGGCCTCCTCCAGCACGGTGAGATCTGCCCCTGTCGAGGTGTCAAAGATCTCTTCAAAGCCCATACGTCGGAGCGCCGCTACAATTTTTCCCAGGGCGTTTTCATCGTCCCTCTGCTCAAGTTCCTTACCGAGCGCCACACGTACGGCGGGAGCTATTTGCACCGAGACCTTAGTATCCTTGTCGTCAAGCGCCTTCCACACCTTTTTAGTATCGTCTCTGACGACTATAGCGCCCGTGGGGCAAACCGCCGCGCACTGTCCGCAGCCAATGCAGAGAGTCTCCGAAAGGGGAACATCAAAAGCGGTGCTTATCTTCATTTTGGAGCCACGGAACGCAAAATCTATCGCTCCGACGTTCTGAATCTCGCTGCACACCCTCACGCAGTCGCCACAGAGTATGCATTTCCCCGCGTCACGCACGATACAGGGCGAAGAGTCGTCTGTATCGGCCTGCGGCGCTGTGTTAGGGAAGCGCACGCCCTTGATATTAAAGCGCATAGCCAAATCCTGCAGCTTGCATTTTTGATTGTTGGCGCAGGTTGTGCAGTCGCGGCAGTGGTTCGCGAGCAGCAATTCAAGAATATTCTTGCGGTAGCGGCGCAGACGCTCCGTATTTGTTTTGATGACCATACCGTCTCTGGGCGGAGTCGAGCAGGCTGCTTCCAGCTCGCCGCGTTCGGTTTCCACCATGCACATGCGGCACGCGCCGTAAATCGAAAGCTCTGAATGGTAGCAGAAGGTGGGCATCTTGATTCCGATTTTTCTAATAAGCTCAAGAAGGTTTTTTTCGCCGTTTATCTCCACAGGAATTCCGTCAATCGTCATATAGCTTCTGTTCTGTATCATTTTTCATTCCTCCTTGACGGCGTGGAAGGGGCAGGCTTCGATGCAGCCGCCGCATCTTATGCATTTTAAAAGGTCGATAGCAAACGGCTTTTTTATCTCTCCGCTGATGGCGCCCACAGGACAGACCTTGGAGCATTTGGAACAGCCCTTGCATAGCTCGGGCTGGATGACAATGCGCTTGAGCTTTTGGCAGGCGCCCGCCGGACAGCGCTTTTCCCTTATATGCGCCTCATATTCACCCCTGAAGCTGCGGATTGTGCTGATTACCGGAGAAGCTGCGGATTTTCCGAGGCCGCAGAGCGCCGTTGCGGAAATTGTGTCCGCAAGGTCGAGCAGAAGCTCAATGTCGCCTTCCTCGCCCTTGCCCTCGACTATACGCTCAAGTATCGCGAGCATACGCTTCGTACCCTCTCGGCAGGGAACGCATTTTCCACAGGACTCATTCTGCGTGAAGTTCATGAAAAAACGCGCAACCTCCACCATGCAGGTCTTGTCGTCCATGACGACCAGACCGCCTGAGCCTATCATCGCCCCTGCCTTTTTCAGTGAGTCAAAGTCCAGCGGAAGCTCAAGGTCGGCCTTTGTCAGGCAGCCGCCGGAGGGGCCGCCGATTTGCACCGCCTTAAACTCTCCGCCCCCGCGCATTCCGCCGCCCACATCAAAAATGACCTCTCCCAGCGTCGTGCCCATCGGCACTTCAATAAGACCTGTGTTCGCTATGTTTCCCGTAATCGCAAACGCCTTGGTTCCCGGGCTGTTTTCCGGTCCTATGCCCCCGTACCACGCAGCGCCGTTCATTATAATAAGCGGAACATTCGCAAAGGTCTCGACATTGTTAAGCACCGTCGGCTTATCAAACAGGCCATGCTCCACTGTTCTGGGCGGCTTTACGCGCGGCATGCCTCGCTTGCCTTCGATTGAGGCTGTCAGCGCGCTGCCCTCTCCGCAGACGAAGGCTCCCGCTCCGCGGTTAATATGTATATGAAAACTGAAAGCCGTGCCGAGAATCTTATCTCCCAGCAGGCCTAAATCCTCCGCCTGCTTAATCGCCTCACGCAGACGCGAGACTGCCATGGGATATTCCGCACGGACGTAGATGTAGCCTTCGGAAGCGCCGCAGGCAAGTCCCGCTATCATCATGCCCTCAAGCATACGGTGCGGGTCGCCCTCCATAACGCTCCTGTCCATGAAAGCGCCGGGGTCGCCCTCGTCGCCGTTGCAGACAATGTATTTTTGTTCGGATTTCTGGCGCTTGACCTGTTCCCATTTCTTTCCGGTTGGGAAGCCGCCGCCTCCGCGTCCGCGCAGCTTTGCGGCCGAAATTTCGGCGACTATCGTGTCCGGAGTCATATCAAAAAGCGCCTTTTCAAACGCCGAGTAGCAACCGATGGCGAGAAACTCGCGTATTGAAGTCGCGTCGATATGTCCGCAGTGCTCAAGAACGAGCCGCGTCTGCTTGTGATAAAAAGGAATGTCCTCCTGCTTGGGGTAGACCGTGCCGTCCTTTTTATACGCCAGTCTCTCGATTAGCTCGCCATTAAGAATGGTTTTTTCGACTATCTCCGCGCAGTCGTCCAGCGCGACCTTCGTGTAGAGCCAGCCCTGCGGCTCAATTCTTACAAGCGGGCCCATTTCGCAAAAGCCGTGGCAGCCGCTTTTTTTAAGTCCGACAGAGTCGCCGTGCGCGTCCTCCATGAGCTCGACGGTTACCGCCAGTCCCTTCTCGTGCATCAGCTCCAAAAAGCGGTCGAAGATTTCGAGAGAACCGCTGGAGACGCAGCCGGTGCCCGCGCAGACCAGAATACGGCTCTTTTCAAGCCTCAGCGCCTCCGCATAGATTTCACGGGCATGTTTTAGGGCTTTTCTGTCATTGAGTCTGTTCATGCTTCAGCACCTCCTTCAGCGCGTTTATAAGCTCCGCCGCCTTATCCGGTGTCATTGAGGGGTATACCCTGTCGTTTACCGTTATTACGGGCGCAAGCCCGCAGGCGCCGAGGCAGGAAACGGTCTCCACGGTGAAGCTCATGTCATCGGTGGTTCTTTTCTTTTCAGATAGCGCGAGCTCCTTGCGCAGACGCTCCAGAATCGGAACCGAGCTTCGCACATGGCAGGCCGTTCCGTCGCAGACCTTGATGACGAATCTCCCCTTTGGCTCCAGCGAGAAATTTTCATAAAAGGTCGCGACACTGTAAATATGCGCCTCTGTCAGCCTCAGCTTAGCGGCGAGATATGGAAATATCTCTCTCGGAAGATATCGGTAATGCTCCTGCACGTCCTGCAGTATGGCGATTACCGCCCTCGGGCTGCCGCCGTTTTTATTGATAACGCAGTCTATCGCGCTGTAGTCAAACTGAGCGTTCATGTATTTCCTCCGTTAAAAATATAGTACCTTGACTTTTTTGCCCATCTTCTCCAGACAATCTGTAAGTTCTTCGACAAGCTTCATCTTTATATTGAAATTGACCGGTAGGTCGGGGCTCTGGTGCGCGGGATTTACGGCACGCCCGACGAAAAAATTGATGTCGGTTGCCTCCTCGAACAGCAGACGCGCAAGCTGAGATGCGCCGTCCTTCTTGTAGCACCACTGTGTGTAGGAACGGTTATCCTCCAGATAATCCTTTGCGTAGTCCAGCACACGGTTCATGGTTACGACCCCTTCGGTGACGAGGTCAACACCCTCCAGCTCTGCCGTCGGTGGAATATTGGGGTCATGATAGACAAGGCTCGTTCTTATGGGCTTTTTAAGATATTCCGAAGCGATACCTGAGGTTGTGCCTCCGCAGATGATGTGTTTACCCTCCTTGGCAAAAAACAGCGCCAGCATACGGCTGTTGTCATCACGGCTGGCCGGCGGGCCGAAAAGCACGTTCGCAGGCTCTCTTGCCCTGATTCTCACTGTGCATACCGTTGCATCGTCGCCGGGCTTGCCGTCGTAGAGCTTGTTTGCCTCGCCGAGCAGTATGGTCGTCAGAGTCTTGGCCGTGAAACCCACGCTCCAGAACGTCTCCAGAAACGAAATTATATCCTCGCGCTTCCAGCCGAAATTATAAACGCCGCCGATGCCTGCGTGTTCCACACCGTCCGACATCGCGACAAATACATCATCCTTTTTGAGCGCAATAAGCGAATGATAAACGGTTTTTCCGCCTATTTGCATCGCGGCGGCGGGTATTTCCACACTTTTTCCGTCGCGCAGAAGTATGACGGAGGGATTGTCGTACTGCATAATCTCGGCCTGTTCGCCGTTGTCGATGCGAATGACGGTAAAGGTGGAGTAGGCAATGCCCCGTACGGAACACACCGGAAGTGCCGCTGCTATGGTTTCAACTGCGTCCTCAAGCTTCAGCCCCGCGGCAAGCATGGTGGAAATAATCTTCGTTGTCAGTATGGACAGGATGTTCGCCTTGACGCCGCTGCCAAGCCCGTCGGCCAGAACGATGATTGTCACTCCGTCCCGCTCCGCAACCTCGACATGATCTCCGCAGAGTGTCTCTCCTGCATGATTCAGGCTCATGTAGCCGATATCGGTGCAAAGGTCGTTCGTTTTACTCATCGAGGGTCGACTCCTTCAGCTTAGTCAGGGCTATCTTGGTTTCCGCCGCCGTTTCGCCCAGAAGCGAGGCAATTTCCTGCACGATTTGCATTTGCCTGTCCACAACCCTGTCAGCTATCTCCACCGTGTGCTTTTTCAGCTCCTCCTTGCGGATGCGGGCCTCCTCCATGTCCGTCACATCGCGCAGAATAGCAATGAGAACGCGGGACACCTTATCGTGCGAGACAGAGAGGTCTATATATTTTTTGTATTCCGGATAGTAGCTTCGCAAATCCCTGACCGTTTTGCCGCCTGAGAGCACATCCAAAAACGGCAGCGGGTCGAACACACGCACAACCGGCTCGCCCAGCACATCTGATTCGCTTGCGATATTCAGCATTTTCATGGCCGCAAGGTTTACCTGCTGAACATCCAGATTCTCGTTTACAACCAACATACCGTTCGGTGAATTTTGAAGTATGTTGTTTGTAAAGCGCTCGTTTTTGTCCATCAGAAAGGGAAGGCACATACTAATATCCGCTTTTCCACGATAAACGGCGACAGCCTTTTCACGGCAGGTGTTGTAGCCGCAGGTGCCGCAGTTGAGCTCGTCATCCGGCTTGGTTTTACCCATGTTTTTAAGAATTTCGCGTATCTCGTCCTCGCTCGGGCTTTCCTTTTCCTTACCAATGTACTCGTGCGCCTTGAAAAGTGCGCCGTCCTGCACCTTTTCAGCTTCAAAATCTCTCTCTCCCGCATAGGAGGTCACGGACTGATAGTGGCGAATCGGTGAGTTCTTATATTTCTCCATGACCGGCCCGCCGATGCAGCTTCCGGAACAGGCGGACATTTCAATGAAACATTTTCTGATGTTGCCGGCCGATATATCCTCCAGCGCCGCGATACAGTTTTCCGTACCGTCCACGGTCATGCAGGTGTAGCCTGTGTCCGGCATATCCATAGTCTTCAGAATACCGCCGACAGTCGGGAAAAGCCTTGCTCTGCTGTCCTTCTGCGCGTCCATTTTTCGCTCAGGCTCGATGCCCGCGCAGTGAAACATTTCGGACAGCTCTTCAAAGGTCAGAACGGCGTCCACAGGACTGTCCGCAGCTTCATCTTTCTTTGAAAGACAGGGCCCTATAAAAACTGTTTTCGCACTCGGAAAGCGCAGTTTAATATCCATACTGTGCGCAATCATAGGCGAAACGACCGGCGAGAGGTCTTTGACAAGCTGCGGATAGTACTTTCTGATAAGCAGGTTCACCGAGTGGCAGCAGGAGCTGATGATGACGTCCTGAGCGCTCTCCCGCAGCTGCTTTTCATATTCGCGCTTGACAAGCGTCGCTCCAAGCGCGGTTTCCTCCGCTTCGGCAAAGCCCAGCTCTTTCAGTGCGCTTTTAAGAGCGCCGAAGCCCACGCCGTCAAAATACGCGACAAACGAGGGCGCGACGCTTGCATAAATCGGAACATCACCGCAGAGCAGGGTGCGGACAAGCTCTATGCCGTCAACTATTTCCTTTGCGTTCTGCGGGCAGACGACAAAGCACTGTCCGCAAAGTATGCACTCATCGCCGACAATGTGCGCCTGATTGCCGGAAAAGCTGATAGATTTGACCGGGCAATGGCGTATGCACTTATAGCAGTTTTTGCAGTTGGACTTCTTCAGTCTGAGGACTTCCGTCAAATGCGCTCACCTCCTGGAAAAGTTTTCAGACGCGGCAGTATCTCGTTTTCAAAAAACGAACCGACAGTTTCCGGTGAAACCGAGAAGCTTTCGTCATCCACCGTTATATTGACGCCTGACTGGCACTTGCCCAGACAAAAGGTACCGGAAAGCTCAATGCGTTCCTTGAGTCCTCTTTCATCTACCAGACGCGTCAACTCCTCTACAACAAGGCGCGAGCCCTTAAGGTGACAGGAGCTTCCGAGGCAAATCGTGATTTTCATTCTTCTCGCCTCCGCTCAGATGTTTTCTGTCAGATGTTGGGACAACAGCGGAAGAGCGTCACCGATGCGCTCATTTATCACCATTACACACTCGGGAACGCTCAGCTTTGCCGACGTCAGATTCCATATCGCCAGAACGCCCGCGCCGACAAGCCTGTCGCAGATTTCCTGTGCCTCCCGCTCGGGCACGGTGATAATGCCGAGCCTTATCTTCATCCTGCCGCAGAGATTTTCAATCTTGTCTGAGGAAATGACGCGCTTTCCTCTTATCTGCATTCCGATGACACTCTCGTCCGAGTCAAACGCCACGGCGATATCGAACTGATGCTCTGAAAAGTTCTCATAGGCCAGCAGCGCGCGCCCCAGACTGCCTGCTCCCACAAGCGCGGCGCTTTTGACATCCCTGTAGCCAAGGCGTTCCTCCAGGTCCGCAACAAGTTCTTTAACCGCGTAGCCAATCCTCGGCCTTCCGCCGTCCGTAATCGCCGCGAGGTCCTTTCTGACCTGCACGTCGTTCAGCTCAAGCTCCGACGCTATGACAGTCGAGGATATGTTCGCGAGACTGTCTTTCGGAAGAGCTTTCAGATACGAAAGATACAGCGGAAGCCGGCGCAAGGTCGGTGCCGGAATGGGATCAAGCATATCGGTTCTCCTTTTCGGTAAAAAGACTTTGATTCTGTAGCATTGTTTTCGGCTGCCGCGGCATTTCGGTCGCGGCAGCCGTTTTTTACTTTATTTTCTAAAAATCGACTTCGGTATCGTAATAGCAGCACTTGAGAAGCTTTTCCATTTCTTCAACGCTAGGCTGGCGCGGATTGGAGCCTGTGCATGCGTCACCAATCGCATTCTTCGAGATTTCAGGCAGCCTTGCGAGGAACACAGCCTCCGGTACAAAGCCGTTTTCGGTCGGATAGCTGTCCGCTCCGTAGTTTTTGATGCAGTGTGGAATGTTCAGCTCGTCGTTCATTCCGCGCAGATAGCTTATCAGCAGACCAACTTTTTCTTCTGTTGACGAACCGCCGAGCTCCATCGTGTCGGCGATAGCTGCGTAGCGTGCCGCCGCAGTCGGATTCTTGGCGTTATAAGCTATGACCTTGGGCAGGTACATCGCGTTCGCAGCCCCGTGGATGATGTGAGAGCCGTAGTCCGCAAAGGCTGCGCCCGTTTTATGCGCCATGGAGTGCACTATACCAAGCAGCGCATTTGAGAAGGCCATTCCAGCAAGGCACTGTGCGTTGTGCATACTTGCGCGCTTTGACATGTCGCCGTTATAGGAATCGACCAGATCCTTCTGTATCATACGTATGGAATAGAGTGCGAG
>JASDTK010000023.1:18605-27029 GCA_041891555.1 Oscillospiraceae bacterium | reverse complement strand
GGTGTAATCGCAGTTTGCCGTGGAAACATAGGCTTCCACTGAATGCGTCATCGCGTCCATTCCGGTGTGGGCAACAAGCTTCTTCGGCATGGTCTCCGCAAGATCGGGATCAACGATAGCGACATCAGGCGTTATTTCAAAGTCCGCTATCGGGTACTTGATACCCTTTGAATAATCAGTGATTATAGAGAACGCGGTAACCTCTGTCGCTGTACCGGAGGTCGAGGAAATCGCACAGAAACGGGCCTTTTTGCGAAGCTTTGGCAAACCGAAAACCTTGCACATATCCTCAAAAGTAATTTCTGGATATTCATAATTAATCCACATTGCCTTGGCTGCATCAATCGGGGATCCGCCGCCCATTGCAATAATCCAGTCGGGCTGGAACTTGAGCATGGCCTCCGCACCTTTCATGACGGTTTCAACCGAGGGGTCGGGCTCTATGCCTTCAAAAATCTCGACCTCCATACCCGCCTGTCTCAGGTAGGCCTCCGCACGGTCAAGAAAACCGAACTTTTTCATACTGCCGCCACCTACGCAGATGATTGCTTTTTTGCCCTCAAAAGTCTTAAGCGCCTCCAGCGAGCCCTTTCCGTGATAAAGGTCCCTGGGTAATGTAAATCTTGCCATAATTTAGCCTCCCGTTGATAAGATAATTAAATTTTTAACACTTTCTTAGCTGGCCTCATTGTAGCATAGGGTACTTATCGGCAGAAATATAAAAGCTGCATATCGATATCTCGTTATCTATATGCAGCTATCGAATCAGCTACTTAAAAACTTTGAGCATTCCACCAGTATATGTCAGCTTATTTGCAAATCTAACCAAAAAGAATCCTCTGCGGGAACGTCCTTTAGTCACGGTCGTTACAGGTTGGGACCTCCATCCTCATTTCGCCATATGAAAAAGCGATATCGGTATATAAATATCGATATCGCCCGGCAGAAAATTTGTTATTTTTTTATCAACTATTCTTTCAGCATAAGAAATGCGAGCAGAGGCGGACTTCGCTCGCACGTCGTAATTTAAATTTTAGCTATAGTTCTGAAACGACACCTCGTTTTTTGCCTCATAAAGTCTGTCTATAAATCTCTTATCAAGCTGTGAGAAGCTATAGTCCTGCATATAAATCAGCATATCCTTGTATTTGTTTCCCTGAAACCTGCACTTTCTCTGAACAAGTTCGAACCTTGCCAGCATTTCCGCCGGAATCGGCGAAACCCACATAAAGGTAGTCGGAATATGCGAAAGCAGCTCAAACTGGTTTCCGCGTTCGTAAAGCGTAATACGCTTTTTGACTGCGGAAGCTTTTTGGGCCTTGTTCTTTTCCTGGGAGAGATAGGGGATAATCGTGTCGCCGTGAATAATTTCAATGCTCTGCTCAAGGTCTGAGGGCTTTATCTCCTGCACATCCGCAAGGCTGTGAGCGCGCGACATAAGGGCAAGATATTCAAACTCCCATATAGTGTCTGAGCGCAGCTGCTTCTCCTTCAGAAAGTCTTTGAAATACTGTTCATATACCATCTGATATCGGATAATCCCAAGATTGAACTTTCCCTCGGCGACATTGTTGATTGTCTGCAATGAATTGGTTTCGAGTATATTCAAATCGATACCCTTAGCCTGATTGAGTTCGGAAACGAAGTTTGTGATGGCTGTGGCGATGTAGCTTCCGCGCGGCATGGCAAGGCTGAACTTCTGAACCTCTTCCTCTCCCGATTCTCCGATGGCCTCTATTTTGTCCAAATTCTGAACTATATTTCTCGCATAATCGAGAAATTGCGCTCCCTTGGCTGTGGGTGTAACGCCTGTGGACTTTCGTTCGAATATCGCAAACCCAAGCGTGTCCTCTATTTCCTTAATTGCCTTGCTCAAGTTCGGTTGCGCCATAAACAGATTCTCCGCCGCCTGAGTGATAGAAGCGGTTTTTTTAACTTCCAGCGCGTATTTAAAAAACAGCGTATTCATATCTCACTCCCTACTTCATTCCGCCGCAGTCTTTTCGCGCAAATGTCTGGACAAAAGCGCGAGTGAAACCGCCATATTTTCGTTCTGAACCAGTATCTGGGACGGTACCGCAAGATGCACCGGCGCGAGATTCCAGATTGCCTGAACGCCTCCCGCAACGAGCTGATCACATACGAGCTGAGCTTGCTCTGCCGGAACGGCAATAATTCCGATGTGGATACTCAGTCTTCGGCTCAGTTCACTGATCCGCTCCGCAGGGAAAACGCGCTTTCCGCTAACATCCGTCCCAATAAGGGCTTTGTTATTATCAAAGGCGGCAACAATCTTCAGTCCGTAGCTTTCAAAGCCCGTGTAGGAAAGCAGCGCCCTGCCCAGCGAACCCGCTCCCACCAGAACGGCCTCATTCGAGTTGCGGCAGCCCAGGAAATTTTCAATGTCATTTATAAGCGTGTGTATCGCAAAGCCCTGCTTCGGCTTTCCGGGACAGGTGCTTACAGCGGAAAAATCCTTCCTGACTTGTATCTCCGAATATCCGAAATAAGCGGCAACCGCCGAGGCCGACACCGCTTCAAGCCCTTCCTGTTTCAGTCTCTTCAGATATTGCAGATAATACGGAAGCCTGTGTATGGCCTGAAGTGAAATCGCCGGTTGAATTTTGGGCTGTTCCATAGAAAACCACCTATCTGTATATTTATACCGATATTATAATACTGATTGAAGTGGTTTGTCAACGCCCGCAGTGACGCATCGGCAAACATCAGGAAAGCGCAAACTGCATGGAATCCTCTATTAAAAGTGTTTCTCGGGTCCGTTGAAAGGAATAAGGCTAAAACGGTTTAAGGGCATGAAAAAGCCCTTGAAATCGCTTTAATTTCAAGGGCTTCTCTATGGTGGACGATACAAGACTCGAACTTGTGACCTCCCGCACGTCAAGCGGATGCGCTACCAGCTGCGCCAATCGTCCGAATTTAATCGGCGAGTGTTATTTTACACCACACAAAGTAATTTTGTCAACTGTAAAATCCCGTTCGGACGCATGAGATTTTTCTGGAATTATAAAGTGGTCCATTTTATTTCAGGAGCGGGCGTACGATCTCCCATATAACACCCATTACTCCGCTTGCGAGTATGCTTCCATTTGCGCAGAACTAAAAACACCCCTAAAATCAGTGCAGCCGAAAAAACATCAGTTGAGGAAAGTACGATTGCGTTTCCCCAGACCGTGTCTATTATAACCCCGACACCTGCGACGGCGATGAGACCCGCGACGCCGGGCTTAAGTCCGCTGAGAGCACTCTGAACGGTTTTAAGCTGTCCATATTTTCTGTATACGGTATACAGCAGGCTCACAATGATAAATGGCGGCAGCATAAACGCGAACGACGCGAGAAAAGCCCCCGCGATACCGCCAACTTTCATTCCGACAAAGGAAGCGGCGTTAATTGCTACTGGCCCGGGCGTTATCTGTGAAAGTGTCAAAAGGTCCGAAAACTCGGACATGGTCAGCCAGTGATTTACCGAAACGCACTGCTGCTGTATAAGCGGCAAAACAGCGTAGCCTCCGCCGAAGCCGAGGACGCCTATCAGTAAAAACGAGAGCGCCAGTTTTATATAAATCATGCCCTTTTTCTCCTGTCGCGCACCGCGCCTATAACGACGCCGACTATTCCGCAGGCGACAATGACAAGCGCGACGTTTATTTTCAGGAAAAACGCCGCAAGGAAGGCTCCGACCATGATGAGGGCATAGAGCATCTGCTCTTTTTTGATATAGGGCGCCGCCATATCCACGACAAGGTCCGCAATCACCGCCGCGACTCCCGCGTTCATTCCGCGGAACGCCGCCGAAACGAAGCGGTTGCCCCGTATCAAATCATAAAAATAACAGGCGGCGGCAAGTAGTACTATCGCCGGCAGCGAGGTTCCCAGAAGCGCGCAGAGCGCGCCCCCGAAGCCGCGCAGACGATAGCCGGCAAGGACGCTTGCGTTTATAATCATCGCTCCGGGCGCCGACTGTCCGATTGCGACCATTTCAGTCAGCTCGTCTTCATCGAGCCAGCCGAGCTTTTCAACGAAGCGCTCCCGCAGGAGCGGTATCATCACATATCCTCCCCCCAGAGTGAAGGTGGACAGGCTCAGTGTCTGAAGAAATATACCGACAAGCGTCGGCTTTTGGTTTTTGCTTTGCATATACTAATAATCCTTCCGGAAAAAAACCGGCGGACCGGCGATACGGGGGATACGCCCCATACGGCCATCCGCCGGATAATTACTGTATTAACGCACCCAAACCTTGCATTCGGCCGCCCCGCCGTAGCAGCGTGCAACGACGCTGGCCCAGCCTTTTCCCACCGCCGTGACAAGTCCGTCCTTATCGACCGTGAGAACGTCCTCTTTTGAAGACGACCACTCTATTGTTCCCTGCACGTCCAAAGGATATATAGACGCGTCAAGCTGTATAGTATTGCCGCTCGACATCGTGAACTCGGTCTTGGTCTGTCCGAGATAGGTTATCGAAATCGACTCGACTGTTGGCGTCGGTGTCGGCGTCGGTGTCGGTGACGGCGTAGGTGTCACGGTTTCGGAAGGCGAGGGCGTAGGCGTCGCCGTAACATATCCGCCGCTCACTGTCGTAGTAATAAGAATAATGACCGCGATGATAACCGCCGCTATAAGGCAAAGCCCGAAAATAAGCTGCCATTTCGTGTTGACCTCGGCTCTCGCGCTTGCGGAAGTTCCTTTTCTGACCGCATCCGATGACTGCGGTGTGCGCGCGCTCTGTTTCTGCTGTCTTGTCCCGCAGTACGGGCATTCAGCCTTCAGAACGGAATACTCCTGACCGCATTTGGGGCATATTGTTTTCTTAATCAGTCCCATCCAAAGCTCATCCTTTCTTTTTGTAGAAAAACCCTTTAAGCGCGCCGAATACTGAAAATATGATACTACGTTTCCCCTTAACAGTCAAGTTATTAAGCCTTTTGCCTGCGCTTTTTCCGAAACCGCCGCCGAAAGCGCAATAATGGAAATTGTGCAATAATACTTGCATATTTTTGTTAGTAATGCTATAGTAAATGTTTGTGAATATTATAGATGAGTTTTCAAAAGAAAGTGGAGATACAGTGAACAATATCAGAAATGTGGCAATCATCGCCCACGTCGACCACGGCAAGACCACCTTGGTCGACGCCATGCTCTCGCAAAGCGGTACCTTCAGGGAAAATCAGGCTGTTATGGAGCGCGTCATGGACTCCGGTGACCTCGAGCGCGAACGTGGAATAACTATACTCGCCAAAAACACCGCCATCCATTATAACGACTGCAAAATCAACATCGTCGACACGCCGGGGCACGCCGATTTCGGCGGCGAGGTCGAGCGCATACTCAAAATGGTAAACGGAGTCATACTCCTGGTCGACGCGGCCGAGGGTCCGATGCCGCAGACGCGTTTTGTTCTCGGACGCGCGCTGGAGCTCGGCCACAGGGTCATTGTCGTCGTCAACAAAATCGATCGGCCCGACCAGCGCATATACGAGGTCATCGACGAGATTCTGGAGCTTTTAATAGACCTTGACGCGACGGACGAGCAGCTTGATTCGCCGATGCTCTTCTGCTCGGCGAGGCAGGGCATCTGCTCCGTAAATCCCGATAATCTTGGAACCGACCTGCATCCCCTTTTTGACACAATTATAAATTACATCCCCGCGCCTGAGCAGGACGCGGAAGCCCCCTTCCAGATGCTTGTTTCAGCTATTGACTACAACGAGTATGTCGGGCGTATCGCAATCGGGCGCATTGAGCGCGGCGTGGTAAATCAGAATCAGGAAATCACGATATGCGACTTTCACGGGGAAAGAACTCCCAAAAAAGCCAAGGCCGTGACGCTTTACGAATTTGAGGGGCTCTCAAAAATGCCCGTTGAAAAAGCCTCGGCTGGCAGCATAATAGCAATGTCCGGCATAGGCGACATTACTATCGGCGACACGATATGCGCCCCCGCCTGTGTAGAGCCCCTGCCCTTCGTAAGAATATCGGCACCAACAATCGAGATGACCTTTGCCGTAAACGACAGTCCCTTTGCGGGACGCGAGGGACAGTTCGTGACCACCCGTCAGATACGCGACAGGCTCATGCGCGAAACCCTGAAGGACGTTTCCCTGCACGTTACGCCGATTGAAAACAGCGACGCCTTCAATGTCGCGGGCCGCGGCGAGATGCATCTTTCCATTCTTATCGAGACAATGCGCCGCGAGGGTTACGAATTTCAGGTCTCTCCTCCTCGCGTGCTTTTCAGGGAAATCGATGGCGTTACCTGCGAACCCATGGAGCGCGTCATAGCCGATGTTCCCGAAAATGCCTTCGGGGCCGTTATGGAAAAGCTCTCCTCGCGCAGAGGCGACTTTGTGCAGATGAGTCCTGTCGGCAACCGTATCAAAATGGAGTTTTTAGTCCCGTCAAGAGGACTTTTTGGCTACCGCAACGAGTTTTTGACCGATACGCGCGGTGAAGGAATACTTGCCACCGTATTTGACAGCTACGCGCCGATGAAGGGCGAGGTCACCCGCCGCTCTACAGGCTCGCTCATCGCCTTTGAAACGGGCGAAGCCGTCGGTTACGGCCTTTTCAACGCGCAGGACCGCGGTGCTCTGTTCATCGGCCCCGGCGTTCCCGTCTATGCCGGCATGGTGGTCGGAAGCTGCCCGAAAATGGAGGATATCTCCGTCAATGTCTGCAAGAAAAAGCAGCTTACCAATATGCGTGCTTCAGGCAGCGACGAGGCGCTCCGCCTTGTTACTCCGCGCACAATGAGTCTTGAGCAGTGCATGGAGTTTCTGGCTGACGACGAGCTTCTCGAGGTCACTCCGAAGAGCCTTCGTATCAGAAAGAGGATTCTTGACCACGGTCTCCGTATGAAAACAATCATGAAAAACAAATAAACGTCAGGTTAAAGGCGGGAAAACTCCCTCTTTACAAACTTTACTATATGTGATAGACTTTTAAAGCTTTAGCCCCTGCGCTTAGTTTTGGGACACAGCCGAAAAACGGCTCCTTTCATTCCCATCACTCAGCCAGAGGGTATGTCAAAATGAAAGGAGATCATACTATGATCACAAAAGACCAGAAAACCGCAGTTATCGAGAATAACCGCACTCATGAGGGCGACACCGGCTCGCCCGAGGTTCAGATTGCAATTCTCACCGAGCGCATCAACCAGCTCACAGAGCACCTCAAGGTTCACAAGAAGGACAACCACAGTCGTCTCGGACTTCTTAAGATGGTCGGCAAGCGCCGCCGTCTGCTTGATTACCTTATGGATAAGGACATCGAGCGTTACCGTGCCTGCATTGCTAAGCTGGGTATCAGAAAGTAATAAAGCTATACGGGGGCTGTTTCGCATTTCGTCGGAACAGCCCCATTATACAGTTTTGCTTTCCAAACATTGATATTATGAGTCACATTGACTATAATATAAGAAAATACACCGAAGTAAAAAAAGCGGAGGTCTGACCTTTAGCAATTGAAAATGCGCTTATCCATAGGGATAAACCTGTTTTCAAGTGTTAAAGGGATCGGCTCCGCAAAAGGGATAAATCCCGAAAGGAGCAAACTAATGATTATAAAGAAAAAAGAATTCAACGATGTCCGCCGCTATGAAACCACCTTTGCAGGCCGTCCGCTTGTTTTTGAAACGGGTAAAATGTGCGAGCTGGCTAACGCCTCCATTCTCACCAAATACGGTGAAACCACGGTTCTCGTCAACGTAACGGCTTCTCCGAGGCCCCGCGACGGAGTCGAGTTTTTCCCTCTCTCTGTCGACTTTGAGGAAAAACTCTATGCGGTCGGCCGTATTCCCGGCAGCTTTATGCGCCGCGAGTCCCGCCCCTCACTTCAGGCCGTCCTCGCTTCCCGCATGATTGACCGCCCGATGCGCCCGCTTTTCCCCTATGACCTGCGCAATGACGTAGTTATAAGCTGCACCGTGCTTTCCGTAGACCGTGACTGCTCGCCTGAAATCACCGCTATGATCGGCGCAGGTGCCGCTGTTGCCGTTTCCGACGTACCCTTCAACGGGCCCGTCGCGGGCATCGCACTCGGCTGGGACGGCGAAAATTATCTCTTTAACCCCACAAAGGCGGAGCGAGAGAGAAGCAAAATGAACGTAACCGTCACCGCAACGCATCAGAAGGTCGTTATGATCGAAGCCGGCGGCGACGAGATTCCAGACGATGTCATGTATAACGGCATAGTCGCGGCTCACAACGAGATTCAGGTCGTTCTGAACCTCATAGACAAGATGGTTTCCGAAATCGGCAAGGAGAAATTTACCTACGAGCACGCCGCTTTTGACACCGAGCTTTTTGATACCCTCTGCGCCAACGAAATCGAAGGCATGCGCTACTGCATGGACACTGACGACAAGAACGTCCGCGAAGCCAGAGTCAACGAATGGATTGACGC
>JASDTK010000023.1:17558-18595 GCA_041891555.1 Oscillospiraceae bacterium | reverse complement strand
CGCGTAGACGGTCGCGCGATGAACGAAATCCGTCCTCTCGCGGCGGAAGTCGGAGTTATTCCGAAAGTCCACGGCTCAGGTCTTTTCACCAGAGGACAGACTCAGGTTCTCACCGTCGCAACGCTTGCGACCATTGATATGGAGCAGAAGCTCGACACCATCTGGGAAGAGGAAGATAAGCGCTTCATGCACCACTACAACTTCCCCTCCTATTCCGTCGGCGAAGCAAAGGCAAGCCGCTCGACAAACCGCCGCGAATTCGGCCACGGCGCTCTCGCTGAAAAGGCACTTGAGCCCGTTATTCCCTCGGTTGAGGAGTTCCCCTACGCCATCCGTGTGGTGTCCGAGGTTCTGTCCTCCAACGGCAGCACCTCGCAGGGCAGCATCTGCGGCAGCACCCTCGCTCTCATGGACGCGGGCGTGCCTATCAAGGCTCCCGTGGCCGGTATCTCCTGCGGACTGATTCAGGACGACAACGGCGGCTTCACCACCTTTATCGACATTCAGGGCGTTGAGGACTTCCACGGCGAAATGGACTTCAAAGTTGCCGGAACGAAAAAGGGCATAACCGCTATCCAGATGGACCTCAAAAATGACGGCCTGACCCATGAGATAATCAAAAACGCTCTTGATATAACCAAGGAAGCGCGCTACCAGATACTCGACGAGATTATGCTTCCCTGCATAGCGGAGCCTCGCAAAGAGGTCGCCGAAACTGCTCCCAAGATGATTACGATAAAAATTGACGTCGACAAGATTCGTGAAGTCATCGGCTCCGGCGGCAAGGTCATCCAAAAAATCACGGCCGACACCGGCTGCAAGATTGACATTGAGGACGACGGCACAATTTATATTGCAAGTCCCGATATCAACGCCTGCAGACAGGCTCAGGCCATTATCTCAAACATCGTGTTCGTACCTGAAGTCGGCAAGCTCTATTACGGCAAGGTCGTCCGTATTATCCCCATCGGAGCCTTCGTAGAGCTGGCTCCCGGCAAGGACGGCATGTGCCATATCAAGGATTTGGAGTTCAAGCG
>JASDTK010000023.1:12378-17548 GCA_041891555.1 Oscillospiraceae bacterium | reverse complement strand
CCTCAATATCGGCGACATGACCTGGGTCAAGGTTGTCGAGGTCGACGAGCGCGGCAGAGTGAACCTTTCCCGCAAGGAGGCTCTTAAGGAACGCGAAGCGCTGGGTCTGACGGACTGAGTAATTCTATAATATAAAAAATCGGGGCGGGACCATCCCCGCTCCGATTTTTTAACGGAGAAATGTAAATGTTTGAATTAAACACGCTCCCCAACGGCGTTCGGATAATATGCGAGAAGATGCCCTATGTGCGCTCCGCAGCAGTCGGTATTTTTATCGACGTCGGCTCGAGAGACGAAGCACCCTCCGAGAACGGAAGCGCACACTTTATCGAGCATATGCTTTTCAAGCGCACATCTAAGCATTCCGCTGCCGAACTTGCCTACGCGATGGACGCTATCGGCGGACAGATTAACGCCTACACGACGCGCGAGAACACCTGCTTTTACGCCAGAGTGCTGGACACGCATCTTGACACAGCGATTGACCTTCTCTCCGAAATGTTTTTCGATTGTGCTTTTGACGAAAGTGAAACCGAAAGCGAGCGCGGAGTCATCCTGGAAGAAATCGGGATGTATGAGGACACCCCCGACGACGCCTGCTATGAAAGGCTGATGAACGGCTGCTTTAAGGGCGCGCTAGGACGTCCGGTTCTGGGAAAACCCGCGACTCTCGGGAAAATGTCCGGTGAAAGCCTCAAATGCTTCAAGGAAAACCGATACACCGCGGGGCGAATCATCATTTCGCTGTGCGGAAATTACGACGAGCACCATCTCGAGCACATAAAAGAACGCTTTTCCGGAATGGAGAAAACAAAGCGCGGCAGACGAAAAACCGCTTCTTACGGTACCGCAGTTTCCGTGCGACGCAAAAAGACCGAACAGAACCAGTTTTGCCTCGCCTTTCCCTCAAACGAAGTCTCAAGCGAGGACCGCTTTGCGATGAATCTTCTGACGGCCATACTGGGCGGCGGCGTTTCGTCCCGTCTTTTCCAGAATATCCGCGAAAAATACGGGCTGTGCTATTCCATCTTCGCCTTCCAATCCTGCTTTGCGGATACTGGCATCCTGTCCGTCGCGACCGCCGTCAGTAAGGAAACCGAAATGCGCACTCTCGGGCTCATCGGCGATGAGCTCAAGCGCTTTGTAGATACCGGCGCAGACGGGGAGGAACTGCAAAGAGCTCGCGAACAGGCCAAGTCCTCGCTCGTTATGAGTCTTGAGTCCACTAATTCGCGTATGCTCAAAATGGGAAATTCCCTACTCGCGCTTGGAAAATGTCTGACGCCTGACGAGATGCTCGCGCGTTATGACGCAGTAACAAATTCCGAAATTCTGGAGCTTGCACGGAAGCGTCTCGATTTTAAGCGCCTGTCCTTTTCGGCTCTCGGCAAAACCTCGGACGCGGAGGACTATATTAAGGCTCTCGGGTTGTAAAATACGTCTTGGCAAAAGCAAAAAACAGGTATCCGAAATCAATCGGATACCTGTTTTTATGTTCATTCCTCCATTGCCTGTCGCATGAAGTAATTGAATCTGCGCTCTCTTTCAAGCGAGGTGCCCTCCGTGTGTCCGGGATAGACCTCATAATCTCCGGGAAGCTCCGCGATCTTTTTAAGTGACTTCATCATGTCTTTGCCGCTGCAGCCGGGAAGGTCGGTACGTCCGCAGGAATCCTTAAACAGCGTGTCCCCCGTAAAAAGTGCATCCCCGCAGCGGAATATGGCGCTGCCCTCCGAGTGTCCCGGAGTCTCGATGACTTCGAGCACGAGCGAGCCGACGGTGAATTCGTCGCCCTCTTTGAAAAAAACGGTACCCTTGGGCGGGGCGTACTTGAAGCCCATTTCGGTAATAGCCTTTCTTACGTCCTTGTGACTCATGCAAACCGTCGCGCCTGTTTGCTTCATTACGTCCTCAACCGCTCCGGTATGGTCGAAATGTCCGTGAGTGAGGAGGATAAGCCTGCATTTCAGCTTATTTTCCTCAAGGTAATGCATTATCGTGTTGGACTCCGCTCCCGGGTCAATAATTGCGCATTCAAGCGTATTTTCATCCGTGACTATATAGCAGTTTGTCTGGACATGTCCTAGAGTAAAGGATTTTATCAGCATATTCAGTCTCCTTAAAATATTACATAAGCATAGTATTCATTTCAGAGCTGGTCTGTATCCAGTATCAGCGTCACGGGTCCGTCGTTTACTGACCACACCAGCATCTCCGCGCCGAAAACACCGCACTCGACCTTGAAGCCTTTTTCGCGCACCTGCGCGACACAGCGCTCATAAAGCGGTTCCGCAATTGCGCCGCCCGCCGCCTTCGTAAAGCCCGGTCTGCGTGAGGAGCAGTCCGCGTAGAGCGTAAACTGCGAAACGATGAGCATCTCGGCTCCGGCCTTGTCGGGCGAGAGGTTCATTTTTCCGTTTTCATCCTCAAAAACGCGGAGTCCGCAAAGCCTGTCCGCTATCCTGTCCGCTTCCGCCGAGGTATCGCTGACTGAGATGCCCAGAAGCACCAGAAAACCCTTTTTTATTTCTCCCATAGTTTTGCCGTCCACCGTGACGGAGGCATTTTTAACTCTGGTAACAACCGCACGCATAAGCTCAGATTCTCCTTAAATATACAAATAGCCTGTTTTAGTCTAGTCGCCCGCCCGCGTGATTTCGGAAACTCCGGCGACGGTTTTTAGACGGCCTATTATAACGTCAAGTTCACCCGTATTCTTGACTTCGAGCGTCACTACAGCCGTTGATTTAATCCCGTCGAGATCTCTCGCAGTCAGGCTCAGCACCTTTGCCCCCAGCGAATTGAGCACCGTTGCGATATCCATGACGAAGCCGCTCCGCTCACGGGCCAGAATCTTGATTGTCGTCACATAGCTCTCACTCGGAGCGCTCGTCCAGCTGACTTTAATCCAGCGTCCTCCGTCCCCGGGATCATCCTTGCTCGACAGGTAGTTTTTGCAGTCCGCCCTGTGAACGGAAACCCCGTAGCCGCGTGTTATGAAGCCGACGATTTCGTCGCCCGGAACCGGTGTGCAGCAGCGCGAGAACTTGACGAGGCAGTTGTCCAGTCCCTCGACCAGAACGCCGTGGACATTCTGCTTTTCAGCCTGCTGCGCCTTTCGCTGCTCGGCCTTCTCGGTCATCTTCTCGAGAGTGGTTTTCTGAGGCAGCTTCTGGCTCTTCGTTATCTCATCCTTGATTCTGTTTACGACTTTAGTAGTGGTTACACCGCCGTAGCCTATTGAGGCATAAATGTCGTCAAGTGAAAAAACCGCAAGTCTTTTCAGGATATTCGGAAGCATTTCCTCATCCATGACGGCCGACATCGGTATGCCTGCAAGCCGTAGCTCGCTTTCAAAGGCCGCCTTGCCGTTAATGATGTTCTCTTCGCGCTTTTCCTTTTTGAACCACTGCTTAATCTTCGTCCGTGCCGAACCGCTCTTCGCAATTTTCAGCCAGTCGCGGCTCGGTCCGGGCGCGGATTTTGAGGTCAGAACCTCAACAATATCGCCGTTTTGCAGCACTCTTTCAAAGGGAACAATTCTACCGTTCACCTTCGCGCCGACCATTCTGTTGCCGATTGCCGAATGTATACCGTAGGCAAAGTCGATGGGTGTCGCGCCGGCGGGAAGATTGATAACGTCGCCCTGCGGTGTGAAAACGAAAACTTCGTCCGAAAACATATCGATTTTGAGGTCGTGTATAAAATTCTCTACATCGCTGTCCGCCTGAGTTTCAAGCAATCTGCGCACCCACGCGAATTTCTCCTCGTCGCCCTGCTTCACGCCCTGGTCGCCGGACTTATATTTCCAGTGCGCGGCGATGCCGTACTCAGCCGTGTGATGCATATCCCAGGTCCTTATCTGCACCTCGAAGGGAATGCCCTCAGAGCCGATAACCGTTGTGTGTATGCTCTGGTACATGTTCGGCTTGGGGGTTGAAATATAGTCCTTAAACCTGCCCGGAAGCGGCTTATACATGTCGTGGATGTGCCCGAGCACGTTGTAGCAGTCGGCGATATTGTCGACTACAACCCGGAACGCGCAGAGGTCAAAAATTTCGTTTATCTGTTTGTTCTGGGAGTACATTTTGCGATATATGCTGTATATATGCTTGATTCTGCTGGATATGGTGCCGTTAATACCCCAGTCGTCCAGCCTTGACTTAATCTTTTCCTCGACGCTCTGCATAAAGGATTCCAAGGTGACCATTCGCGCGGAAAGCGCGTCTGTAACCTCCTTGTACCCGACAGGGTCAAGGTATAAAAGCGAAAGGTCTTCAAGCTCCCATTTGACTCTTTGCATACCGAGTCGGTGTGCGATGGGAGCGTAAATTTCCATCGTTTCAAGCGACTTAGTGCGTTGCTTTTCTTTCGTCTGGTACTGCATCGTGCGCATATTATGCAGGCGGTCGGCAATCTTTATCAGGATAACCCTGATATCCTTCGCCATAGCCATAAGCATCTTGCGCATATTTTCCATCTGCTCGTCCTCTTTGCTTGTGTACTGGACGCGCGTCAGTTTTGTAACACCCTCTACAAGGTCGGCGACGGTAGTACCGAAGCGCTTGGCAATATCCGCGTGCGTGAGCTTTGTGTCCTCAATGCAGTCGTGCAGCAGCGCGGCGATGATAGAATCCTCGTCGAGTCCCATTTCGACGCATATCTGCGCCGCGGCTATGGTATGAGTAACATAGTCGGAGCCTTCCCTGCGCTTCTGTCCCTCGTGCGCTGCTTTGGCGCACTCATAGGCCGCGCGGATACGCGTGACATCCGCGGACGGATTCGCGTCAAGAACGGCTTTCTCCAATTGCTCATACATTTCTTCGGCATCCTGTAATTCGCGCTTGTCGTCTTCCTGCATAGATGTACCTCAAATACCCTGTCTTTATAATTTCAGCTCTTGCATGGATATGTTCAACTCCATAGGAGCCGAAACAGCGGGGATGCGGAAAGCTCGGTCTTTTCCCCGTTGTCACTGACGGAACACAGCGCCCGCCCATTAGCTTTCCTCACGTCGAGAAGCTTAAGCTCATTCAGTATCCGAATGCCGAGGCAGAGCTTCACTGGGTCTGAGAAGTCAGGCGCGTTTCTCCGAGAGCAATCGCCGTATTGAAGCTCCAAAAATCCGCCAAGCTTCTTGATGCATCGCCAGAGGCATATAAGCTCATCC
>JASDTK010000023.1:3230-12368 GCA_041891555.1 Oscillospiraceae bacterium | reverse complement strand
ATCCCGTTCCGGCCGAAAAAGGCGGAGCTCGTCTATATTCAAGTCGTCGTCTTCAATAATGCCGCGGCATTTTTCCGGTATCTCCGATTTGCGTATGTCAGCAACAAGCAGCTGTACGCTTTTGTGCTGATGAAAGTCGTTAATCTGCGGCGTGAAGCATATATCCACCGTGTCTCCTTCAGAAGCACCGAGAGTCTCTTGAGTTCGCGAAAAGAATACGCAGTCAAACGTAACGCCCTTTTGGGAAATACGCAGGCGCAGGTGTTTCCCGTTACCGATGGATGAAACGCTCTCAAGCACAGCGCCGAAAATGCACAGCAATGCCTGCTCGTTTCCACTCCCGCAGGGCTCAAGCTTCGAAAGGGCTTCGACATTCTCCACACTTAGTGTCTCCGGATTGCATATGAGCACCTCGGGCTCAAGCTTCGGATGCTGCGCCGGCGGATTTGAGCTGTAATATTCTGCAAGGGCCTGCCTGAAGGAGTCGATATTTTCAGGTTTTATATTTAGTCCCGCTGCAAAGGCGTGTCCGCCGAAGCTTACAAGATGTCCGGAACAGGCGGAGAGCGCGTCGAAAAGGTTGAAATCGCTGTAGCTGCGGCAGGAGCCCTTTCCGTTAGCGTCGTCAACGCAGATCATAATTGTCGGCAGCTTATATTCCTCAGCCAGCCGCGACGCCGCAATTCCTACGACTCCGGGATGCCAGGCGTCGCTTTCAAGGACAATCGGGCTTTTCGGATAGGTGTCCGAAAGCGCCGCCATAGCGTCCTCCCAGACCTCCGTCTCAAGCTCCTGACGACGACGGTTAAGGGTGCAGAGTTCTTTTGCCCAGAGCTGTGCCTCCTCATAGCTTTTTGAAAGAAGCAGTTTAATCGCCGTTTCGGTCCGGCAGAGCCGCCCCGCGGCGTTGATGCGCGGAGCGAGCGTGAACCCGACCGTTGATGCCGAAAGAGGTTTTTTTGAGGTACCCGCCTCGTCAAGCAGCGCCGCGAAGCCGGGGAGAGGTTTGTTCCTGAGCTTTTCAAGTCCCAAAAACGCTAAATAGCGATTCTCTCCGACAAGCGGCATCACATCCGCTATTGTACCCACTGCAATCAGATCGGCATAGCGCTCAAGCGCTGAGTCCGATTCTTTTTCGAGAGCGCAAACCAGCTTGAAAGCAACTCCGACTCCGGCAAGCTCCTCAAAGGGATATTTCGAATCGGAGCGTTTCGGATCAACGATCGCGGCGGCGTCCGGTAGTATTTGCGGGCACTCGTGGTGGTCGGTTATTATCATGTCCATTCCGAGGTTTTTTGCGAATGCGGTTTCCAACACCGCAGTAATTCCGCAGTCGACCGTTACTATGAGCTTAACCCCTTGGTTATGCAAAGTCTCGATTGCTTTTTTGTTTATGCCATAACCCTCGTCCAGTCTGTCAGGAATATACACCTCACAGTCAAGTCCGCGGCTTTGAAAATAATCATAAATAAGGCAAGCCGAGGTTATGCCGTCCACATCATAGTCGCCGTACACCGCTGTCTTTTGCTTGGTATCTATAGCAAGCTCTATGCGGGAAACGGCTTTATCCATATCCGGAAGCAGCATCGGATCGCAAAGCAGAGTTTTGTCCCGCCTGAGATAGCTTTTTGCGTTTTCCGGTATATCCAGTCCTCTCGCGCGCATAAGCGCGGAAATAAGCGGCTTAAATCCCGCAGCTGAGAAAGCATCATCTATATTGTCCGCGATACACGGCATTTTCCAGTCAATTTGTTCCATTGCAATCCTTAATTCGCGTTTCGCTCACGCAAAGCCAGTATTTTACCGTGTTTTTATATGTCCCGGTTCATTTTTCCGATTTAATCAGAAATATATTATAGCAGGTTATTGCGTTGTGGGCAAGACACAAGAGAAAAAAGCACCTATTTGAGTGCAATTTGCGGTGCTGAGTTCGACCTGTCTCTCTTGACACGCTCCGCTCAGCGTGCTAACATACTCAGTGTCGCCGCCTCTAACACTTGCCGGTGTGGCGGAACTGGCAGACGCCCGGGACTTAAAATCCCGTGAGGGTAACTCCTCGTACCGGTTCGATCCCGGTCACCGGCACCAAAACGTCGTCGCGAACGTCATATTGTTTGCGACGACATTTTCTTTTGCAAATCGCACGCCATCTCTCACTCATTTCGTTGCTTCTCCTTTCAAAACACGACCCGCTTATGCTGAGCTAGCGGTTTGTTCTTGGGTACTACTCGGACGTTAGAAAAAAATAATCTGAACCTCTTTACGGTTAGAGAGAGGTTCAGATTATTTTTTAAATTTATATATTTGTGAGAACGCTGTCCAATATTTTTAAACGTCCCGCTTACATCAGGAACGGAAATATGTATTCAATGGAATTAGTGACCACATGCCCGCAATTTGGGAGCAAGCGGATTACTGCTGACGGAATTAGACGCAAAAGCCTCTGTGCTGACTCTTCCGAATCTATGATTACGTCATTTTCTCCGTCGATAAAGAGAACCGGCATATTAAGCCGCTGCAACTGCTCATCCGTGTATACTGGCAAATCCTGAATTGGGTTGTAGCTTTCAACTATCAAATTCATGAAATCGAGGACTTCCTTGGGAATGCTCTGTTCTCCAATTATGCCAGAATTCACAGGAGCAGTTCCGTCTGCCTGTCGCGTCTGTTCCACATCGCGAAGAAATTGCATATGAATTTCTGCAAGTCCGGCGGATGCAATCAGAACAATTCTGGAAACGCATTCCGGATAAGCTGTAGCGAATTTGAGAGCCATCCAGCCGCCGAGCGAATTTCCGATTAAAACGGTTTTTTTAATGCCGAGCGCAGTAAGGACATCTTTCATCCAGATTGCAAAAGCATCTGAAATGAGGTCGGGTCTGTATTCTTCGCTGTTACCGGCTTCACCGATAATATCAACGGCGTAAACTCTGAAGCTTTTGGACAGAGCCATTATCTCAGGAAACCAAAAAGCGCTGTTGCTGCAGGAGCCATGTAAGAGAATAACGGGCGGATTCGATTCTGCACCCGCTGTCAGTAAAAATGTTTGCCCAAAGGAGGTTTCGAAGTACTGCTGCCCGAAAGGAAACCTGCTAAGCACTTGGTTGTAATATGCCCTGACTTCGTCTCTCGCCGTCTCAGTTTTAAATACGCTTTTTTTCAAATCGATTCACTCCTTTTCATTTTGTTCTGTCAGTATGGCAATCGTATCCATCATTACTGCCATAAAGCGTATGCCTCCCCAGAGCGTAATACGAATCATGTTTTCGCGTTCAATAAGTTGCGACTGCATGGATGTTTGCCCATATTCCGGCGGTTTGGAGTTCAGGGCGGCAGTCAGAGTATTCATAATGCGGATTGCTTCTTCTTTTCCGTTCACAGTGATGTCAACAACCGATGAAGCAATGCTGCGCGTTGACCGGTTCTCAGAATTGCGTCCATTGTCGCTGTCACTCTCAACAAAAACACTTAAATCGTGTCCGGTGACACGCCAGCTCTTTCCTACCTTTGTCGCTCGCAGTCTGCCTTCCCTAATATACCGCTGGATTGTCTTTGTATGAATGTCCAGCATTTCCGAAATCTGTTCAACGGTATAGTAATCTTTAGTCATGTCATTCGCCCCTTATTATTCCCTATTATGTATATAATAAGTAATAATAAGTAATTTGTCAAGACTATTTCTGTGCTTTTCGTTTATAGAAAAGAGACGCGGTCATTTTTAGTGACCGCGTCCTTGAATTATTAATAAGCAGTGTTTACCAGCTTCCGCCGCCGCCTCCACCGAAACCTCCGCCGGAGAAACCACCGCCTCCGCCGAAACCTCCGCCGCCAAGGCCGCTGTGGCTGCTTGGAGGAGGTGCGGGGCGCGCGACCATGCTGGTATTCATGACAGCCATTGAGTGGAACAGGGCACTCTGGAATATAAGCGGAGTAAAGACGTCGCCCTGTCTGCCGTAATACCATTCGGGCGGTCTCATCGCTATACCCTCGAATTTTTTTGCCCATTTATCGGATACGCCCAGAACATAGGCATAAGGAATTACGTCGTAGAAATAGGACGGATTTTCATCAACCAGCTTTTCCAGACGCGGCCTCTCGGCTACCTCGATAAAATTCTTGAATCCCAAGAGCTTTCCGAGAATATCGTTGCCGCTCACTGTGCGCTTGCGCATGAGGAGACTCATTACGTTAATAAACGCCGCGGCAGCAGCCGTAACGGCGCCCAAAAGCAGCATGTTCATCAGATAAAAATACCCAACAAGAATGAGCAGCAAAACTATGGCCGCGATTATACTGAACATTAGCTTTGAGGCGCGGGTTATGCCTTTCAGTCCGTTCCATTTTTCAAGGGTCCTGAATATGCCGGCAAACGGCGACATTACGAGAGCTGTACCGACGAAAGAAGCTATCAGTGAAACAAAACCGATGTAATATTCGGCGTTCATCGAATAAAACAGCGCGGCAAAGACCAGCGCCGCAGACATGAAATAGGTAAGCTTTCGAAGCGCGAGCGATTTGGGATCGTAAAGTCTCTTATCCTTAGCCGAGTATAAGTCGCTTATCATGCCTTCCGTCGTCTCTATTGTCGTATAGAAGGTCTCTTTCAGGTCGTCTATCTCGACCTCTCTGCCGTCCGAAAACAATTTGTTGAACATATATATCTCGTACTTGTTGCTGTTTTCAGGGAGGTCTTTTTGCCTTATCAGTTTGAGTCTGCCGGTCTGGTCAATCGAGAGGTAGCCTTTGGACGCCCAATATATAATAAGCGAAACTACGTCCTTGTCGTCGACCGAGGAATCAATGATATAGCCCGCCTCCGCGGAGGTAATTGCGTCGGGTGGATAGTACTCGATGGGCTTCACCAAAACGGGGTCACGGCCAAAAATCAGAAACAGCAGAAGCGAAAGCAGCGCGAGCAAACCCGCGGCAATGATAATCACCGTTGCCCAGGGGAAGGGCACGGGAATATTGAAATATCCCTCAGGCAAATCAATCTGGAGTGTCAGTGCCTGTCTGGGGCCGAGCGTTCCGTTCAGATAGCCGGTAATCATGTTGCCCGAAACGGCATACGAAACCGAAGCCTCTTTCGCCGATGCATAATTGCCCGAAAAGAAATGAATTTTGCTTATGTCAAACTCTTTCGGCAGGGTTATTTCAAAGCTGACATTGCTGATATTGCAGTCCCAGTCCGCTCCTATCAGGTTGTAGTATACAAAATCCTCGCTTTTGATTTTGTCGTCTCCGAGGCTGTGTTTATAAGCGATATTGTACGTCTTGCTTCCGGTCACCGTCTGATCGGGGTCGCCGATTCTGATAACGAGATTTCCGTCCTCGTTATATGTCGTAAACGGTTCGTTGACGGATACGGAACTGATTTTAGTGTGGTAGACGGCCTTGTCCGTAGTACCGTTTTCACTCCAGATCATTTCCTGCCTAAATGGAATATATCGGTATATCCCGTGGCGCGGCTCCGAGAAATCAGCCGTAACAGCTTCATTTACGGAATAAACATTATCCTCCGAAATGCTGATTTTGGTGCTGTAGGAGGAAATATCATAGCCGCTTAATGACTCTGCCTGCGCAGGCTGCCTGAACACACCGCCCAGACACAGCAGCGCAAACGGCAGAGCAAGACAGGCGGTAAATGCGCTTTTTCCTCTGAGGTAAAGACTTTTTTGCATAAAGCAGTCTCTCCTATCCTTTTCAGAACTGAACCTTTACGTTTTCTCTCTCAGCCGAATTGATTTCAAACATCGTTTCCTGCTTAAAGCCAAACATTGATGCAACGATCACACTCGGGAAAGTCTCGATTTTTGTGTTATAGTCGCGAACAACGGCGTTGTAGTACTTTCTGGAATTCGCGATGTCGCCCTCAACAGCCTGAAGCTGTCTCTGCAAATCCATGAAGTTCGTGTTTGCCTTCAGGTCGGGATAGGCTTCGGCAAGTGCGAAGAGGGATTTCAGCGTACCGGCCAGTGCGTTTTCGCCTTCGATTTTGCCTTCAACCGTGGTTGCGGATGCAGCCGCGTTTCTCGCCTGGATGACCTTTTCAAGCGTACCCGCTTCGTGCGAGGCGTAGCCCTTGACAGTCTCGACCAGATTCGGTATGAGGTCATATCTCTTCTTCATATAGACGTCCATTGTTGAGAAAGCCTCGCGTACCATATTTCTAAGCTTAACAAGCCCGTTGTATGCCGAGACTACCCAAAGAAGAATTATCGCAATTACACCTATTGCTATATAGACTCCGGTCATTAAAAATACTCCTTCCATTCTTCGACTATTCGTATTGCATCTTGTCCATCAGACACTATTTATTATACTACCGTACTCAAATAATGCAACATTATGATGTATCACCTTGACAAACTCCGCGAACAGCGGTATAGTGGCCCCATCAGAACTAATTAGACGTTTTCGGTTCTGCCAGTACTGTACATGGATAGCGGGTGAATATAATGCGGGTCAGTTTGACTCATGTTTCAAAGGCCTTCAAAAAGCAGCAGGTCCTTAAGGATGTAGATCTTCAAATCGAAAACAACGAAATTTTCGGACTAATCGGACCGTCTGGCGCGGGCAAAACGACCTTAATTCGTCTCATAATAGGCGCGATAGCCGCCGATGAGGGAAACATAAAAATCGGTGATATTGCAATTCCTAGCCTTGAAGCGCTGAATATAATAGGCTATATGCCCCAGAACGATGCGCTCTACGGAGATTTGTCCGGCTACGACAATCTCATGTTTTTCGGAAGGATGTACGGCATCAAGGAAGCAATATTAAGGCAAAGAGCTCAGGAAGTATTTAAGCTGGTTGACCTTGAGAGTGACCGCGGTAAAAAAGTCGCACTATATTCCGGCGGCATGAAAAAGAGGCTGTCGCTCGCGGTCGCGCTTCTCGCAGAGCCGGAACTTCTGATTCTTGACGAGCCCACGGTTGGAGTCGACCCGATTCTTAGGCGTAAAATCTGGGATCAGTTTCGTGAGCTGAAGACGCAGGGTAAAACCATAATTATAACCACTCATGTTATGGACGAAGCCGAGCTTTGCGACAGAGTCGCGCTGGTCTATAACGGCGGGCTTGTAGCCTGTGACACGGTCGAAGCTCTGCTCGGCCGAACAAAAAGCCGCTCGCTTGAGGAGCTTTTCTTTGAAAGCGGGGTGAATTCATGAGGACTTTGAATATTGTCAGACGCATTACGCTTCAGATCTACAACGACAAGCGTTCACTGGCTCTGATTCTGCTCGTTCCCGTTTTTATCCTCACCCTGATTTACCTGCTTCTGGGCGAATCCTCCTATAAGGCAAACATAGCCGAATCTGGTCTGCCGGCTCAGATTGTTGAAGAGCTTGAAGCTCAGGATATGACCGTTTCGAGCCTCTCCGTTGACGACGGCATTACGCAGGTGAAGGACGGCAAAATCGATGCATTTATTTATCAGGAAAAGGGCGAAATGCATCTTCTTTTCAAAACCTATGATTCGGTCAAAACAGGCATCGTTTCGAAATCCGTTATCAGTGCAATGCAGGCAATGTCACCCGGGAGCGCAATACAGACCGAGTACATTTTCGGCAAAACAAGCGCAAATATGTTTGACAGCATGGGCTACGTTATGCTCGGAATCGTGTCGTTTTTCATCATCTTTATAATCGCCGGAATCTCGTTTGTGAGAGAGCGCACCAATCAGACTATGGAGCGGCTCATGATGACTCCGGTAAGGCGCTGGCAGGTCGTGCTCGGCTATACTCTGGGTTTCGGTTTTTTCGCGACGCTTCAAAGCATAATCCTCCTCACTTACGGAATCTGTGTATTGAATATGGCTGTTACGGGCTCCGTCGTAATCGCCGGGCTTATCATGGTACTCCTCGCGATGTCAGCGATATGCATCGGCGCGTTCTTCTCAATTTTTTCAAACAACGAGTTTCAGATGATGCAGTTCATCCCCGTCGTGATCATTCCTCAGATTTTTTTCTCAGGTCTCATTTCGCTCGATACGCTGCCCTATCACCTGGGTCTTGCTTCAAAAATCATGCCCATATATTACGCGTGCAGCGCTCTGAAAAAAGTAATGATTATGGGCGGGGGCTTCACCGACATCTGGCGGGAATTATCGGCTTTGATTGCTTTCATTCTGCTGTTCTTCTTTATGAATATATTGGCGCTTAAAAAATACAGAAGAATATAGAATCGAGGGTTGGAAATGTCAACGTCGGAGTATAAAAAAGCGCGGATACTCGAAACCGCCGGGAAGCTGTTTATGGCTTACGGCTTTAAACGGGTATCCATGGAGGAAATCGCAAAAAACGCGGGTGTCGGCAAAGGCACCGTGTATCAGCTTTTTGAGTCCAAACAGGATTTGATGCTGTGCACCATCGACTTTATCGGCGATAAGCTGAGCGGGGCAATCGAGGGCATAATGGCTGATGATGATTTCTCCCCCATTGAAAAGCTCCGGCTGTTCATAGGAATAGTATCCGGCAAGCTTTCACAGCTCCGCACCTCGGCCCTGAGCGATCTTGAAATTGATTTTCCCGAGGGCTATGAAAAGATTCGGCGTAAACGCCAGCAGCTTATTTTTGGAAATCTGACGGAGCTGCTGCGGCGGGGCAAGACGGCCGGAATTTATGACTCTCAGCTTGATGAAGCTCTTGCCGCTCATGTCGTAATCGGGGCAATTTCCCAGATTAGTCAGGCGGAGGTGCTTTCGACCTTCAGCCGCCAGCCGGAGCAGCTTTTCCAGTCAATTTTGAATATCGTTTTGCAGGGCTGTCTTCTGCCGGAGTACCGTGAAAGCCTGCAAACGGATATGACCGAAAAGTAAGCTCTCAAAAGGTCGTTTTCCGAATATCCCGCCTCCTGTAGCAGAATAATATAACAGTCGTTCTCAGAAAATCAAGACCGGGCCGGTCGGGAGCTTATAATATGAAAAAATGTGCAATACTGCTTTGTTTTCCGCTTATTCTTATTTCATTGTTCGGCTGCGTTTTCAGACAAAATCCGGAACAGCCGACCGCTTCTTCTCCTGTTCCGGAGTCCCCTGCCGTAAGCGCCAGCCCCGCGCTTGAAGCTCTGACTGTCGAAGACTATTTCCCGATTCTCGAAAACGTACATTATTTTTATGAAGGCAAGGGCTTTGAA
>JASDTK010000023.1:0-3220 GCA_041891555.1 Oscillospiraceae bacterium | reverse complement strand
CTTTGAATACGCAACTTTCGATGAATATGTCGACTATACCTCCGAAAATAAAATTCAGCAGAGGAGCAACAACGGGGGGACGGTGCTTGCACGCGTCATCGAAATAGGCGGAGGAAAGGCTGTTTTGACCTTTTCCCGGGAGGATTACTTTTACCGCGAGAACTTTCTCAAAAAAGCATCCAACATGGGAGATATCCTTCTGATGGAGCCTATCAAAGTCGGTACGACGTGGACGTTGAAAGATGGACGCGTCAAGACAATTACAGGAACGAACGTCAAGGTTGAGACGCCTTCCGGCACCTATATGACAGTCGCAGTTAAAACAGATTACGGTGTGGGGAACACATCTATAAACTATTACGCACCGGGTATCGGGCTTGTTAAAGTGCTTACCTACGGAGAAGACTTTGAAGTCAGTTCCTCTCTCTCGGAAATCCAGCGGGACATTAAGCTGAAACATACAATACGCTTCTATTATCCAAGCGCAACTGACGGAGTGCTACTTTACAAAGACAGCGAGGTAAGCTTCAAAACAAACGATATTACGCGAAAGGTTCTTGAGACAGCCTACAAGCAGCTCCCCGAGGGTTTCTCCGGAAAAGTGTTCTCAGAAAACACAAGAATCAACAGCCTGTACCTGAATGACGACGGCATGGTCTATCTGGATTTGAGCAATGACTTCGTTACAGAAATGAACGCGGGCTCAGACTACGAAGCGATGCTTTTGCAATGCGTTGCCAACACCTTCGGCTCCTATTACGGCGCCGAAAGGGTTATTCTAACGATCGATAACGGTCTTTATGAATCAGGGCATATAAAGCTGGAAAAGGGTCAATACCTGACCGTAAAAACAGAGAACAGCGTTGAAATCACATAAATTAAACTAACACAAAAGCGCCTCCTATGTGCGTAAGGCGCTTTTTTCTATGCACAGTATTTTCTTTTTCGGAAATAATATTTGTATTGATTATAATTCGACATAAATTTATAATATTTGTCATAAATAGAGACAGAGGGTAACCCTAATGAGCAACACTTTTATCGCATTCAGACATAAAAGCTTCCTATATTATTTTGTCGGGATGTGTATTTCAACAACAGGTTCATGGATGCAGAATATCGCCCAGCCTTGGCTCGCCTACAAGCTGACCGATTCGGCTCTGCTGCTCGGCCTTGTGAGCGCGATGCAGTTTCTGCCTGTACTTCTCTTCTCGCTTTTTGCGGGAGTGCTGGTTGACAGATTTCCGAAGAAAAAGTTGCTAATCGCAACTCAGTCTGCATCACTGGTTATAACAGGCGTGTTGGCGTTACTTGTCTATTCGGGCAACATACAGTATTGGCATCTGCTTATCACATCGGCGCTGCTGGGTGTCGTAAACACTCTGGATATGCCTGTCAGACAGTCGTTCCTTATTGAACTCGTCGGCAAAGAAGACCTGATGAACGGGATTGCGCTCAATTCCGCAATGTTTAATCTGGCAAGGACCATCGGTCCCGCAATCGCCGGGCTTGTCATGAAATATTTCGGTATAGCTACCTGCTTCCTTGTAAACTCCGTCAGCTTCGCCGCGGTACTTGTCAGCCTGTTTTTCATTAAACCTCTTATGGTACAAAAACCGATGATAAGAGAGGTCAATATATTTAAAGACATCATGGACGGCCTCAAGTATATCTATCACAAAAAAATTCTATTCATAACAATACTCATAATGGGAGTCGTCGGAACCTTTGCGATGAATTTTAATGTGCTTGTTCCGGTTTTTTCGGTAGAGGTGCTGCATCAGAGCGAAACAGGCTACGGACTTCTGATGTCCTGCATGGGCATCGGCTCGTTTTTCGGCGCGATGCTTATAGCGGTAATCAGCAAATCCGGCCCAAACAAGTTTATTATGTATTTCGTGCCGGTTTTTGCCGCCACGGCTCTGACGCTCACAGGGCTTACGAGCGTATACGCTCAGACGGGTATAGCTATGGGCGTGACAGGCTTTTTCTTCATTATGTTCTCTTCAAACGCCAACTCCACTATGCAGATGAATACAGAGAGTAAATACTTGGGGCGTGTGATGAGCGTTTATACCCTCGTCTTTGCCGGCTCAACGCCCCTTGGAAACCTCTACGCCGGAGCTATCACTGAAAAATTCGGTGCGAGAATCGGTGTTGTCGCCTGCGGCGCCATCATACTTGTTCTTATGATCCCGATTTATTTATATATCCGTCGCGTAAGCAGGAAAAAAAACCGCTCCGAACAACTGACTTAATAAAAAATCACCGCCTGCGCACGGGCGGTGATTTTTTATTAAGTCTTTACGCGCGTTCGCCTCAACTCACAAAGTTTGCGATTAATTTATATTTTTTATTGAAGATGCTCGCTATTTAGGTATATAATAAAAAACAAAAATATATTTCAACATTTCGGGTGATGATGGTGTGTTTAGAAAAAGAAATTCAATATGAGGGACATCTTATTAAGCGCTCGTCTTTTTTTGATTGCAAATTAAATACTTCCCGCCGCTACCTGTTCGTATTGATCATTGCCGTGGGCCTAATTAACCTCTCAATGCTCATTCCTGATTTGAAGCTTATAGACAGCGCATCCACAAGACTCAGTATCGCAATAATCAGGATTATCTATACTCTTATTCTTCTTATTTTCGCTTTAAAAATTAAATCCATTACATCCTTCACAGTGCTTTCCTTAATTATTTCGCTTTGTGAGCTGATTGCCGTGGGAATTTTCCTTTTCGTGTTCAGTCAATACAGCCACCCCAGCTTCTTGATTCAAGCTATGGGATTGATTATAATAATTCTATCCATGTTCCTAATTCCCAATCGATGGGGATGTATGCTGTCGGTTTCACTATTTGCGGCGGTAGGTTTCTTCATATGCGCGTCCGTCTTCGTAGGTTCGGTTGATAGCGCTGAATATGCGGCCGCAGTATCATATATCGCTATCGTAATATTGCTCTGTACTGTCTCGGCAATTAACTCGGAAAGGCACCAGGTCAGCGAATATATAGCCAGAACCGAGCTGGAGCGCATCAGCACGACCGATTTCCTGACCGATACCGCCAACCGGCTGAAGATGAGCGAAGAGGCAAAAAGATGGATTGCTTTTTGCAAACGGCATAATCTGCCCTTGTCTCTCATATTTTTCGACGTTGATGATTTAAAGATTATAAACGACAGATACGGTCATTCAGCGGGCGATAGTCTTCTCACC
>JASDTK010000022.1:0-6784 GCA_041891555.1 Oscillospiraceae bacterium | reverse complement strand
TATATTCACAAATTTTCTGCCGGTTTTTCTGGCTATGCATTCTGCTACAGTGCTTTTCCCACTGCCCGGCATGCCGATTATTACTATATTGCCGCTTTCCCTCCGCATTTTACGGTGCCGCTCGTCGGAAGGTGTTTCGCTCTGGTATTCTCTGCTGAGAGCTATGAGTTCTCTGAACAGCCGGAGAGAATATGCGGACATATCTCCGCTGTTTATCGCCGTCCTTTTAAGTATCTCGCTTTCGCGCTGCTCGTCTGAGAGCGGCTTTCCGCTTTTTTCCTTCTCGCTCAGGGCTTCTTTGCCGAGTTCCATCCGGCGCAGGAACAGCTCGAGTATTCTAACGTCAACCGTATCTATCTCTTTTCTGATTTCATCCAGATTCATAACAGTTCCTCCCTTCCGCATGTTAAAACCGTTCCGCCGAGCTTTGAAAAATCCCCCAAAAAACCGGGATAGGACTTCCCTGTCGCTTCGGCTCCGTGTATTGTAGTTTCTTCTTTGCAAACGATTGCGGCAATAGCCGCCGACATCACAATTCTGTGGTCTCCGAAGGTCTCAACCGTCCCACCCGAAAGAGGCGTCCCGATGATTTCAAGCCTGTCGGGGTATTCAGACGCATTTCCGCCAAGCGAATTTATCATAGCCGCGACGGACTTCAGCCTGTCGCTTTCCTTATGACGCAGGTGCTTTGCGTTATACAAAACCGTTTCTCCCTTCGCGCAGGAAGCAACAACTGCAAGAATCGGAAACAGGTCCGGTATATTTGAAACATCAACGGAGCAGGCTGTCAGCGGCGCTTTTTTTACGCGAACGGTGTCTCTATCTATAATTACGTCCGCGCCAAATTTTTTAAGAATTTCGACAACAGCTTTATCACCCTGTGTCGAATCCATACGCAGGCTCTTAACCGTAACATCGCCGTTTATTGCTCCCGCGGCGAGGAAAAAGGCGGCTGCGGACCAGTCACCGTCAATATTAACTATTTGGGGAGAATGATAGGTCTGTCTACCGGGTACATAAAAACCCTTGTCGTCGCGTTTAACCGCTATTTTAAACTGCGAAAGCATATCCAGCGTCATAAGAACATAGGGCTCGGAGCAAAGAGCGCTAGTAAGATTAATGCGGCTGTCTCCCTTGAGCAACGGAAGCGCCATAAGTAGTCCCGAGATGTACTGCGAGCTGACGTCTCCGGCGATACTATACTTCCCCGCACGGAGTTTTCCCGAAACGGTAAAAGGAAGGCTTTGCCCCGAAAACTCCGTCCCGTTTTGCTCAAGCGCTGTTTTAAGCTCGCCCATCGGACGGCCCGGAAGACTGCCGCTTCCCGAAAACGCCGATTTCGGAAATAGCGCCGCCGCAACCGGCATAAGGAATCTCAGCGTAGAGCCGCTCTCAAGACAGTTGAGTTCTGCAAACTCTGCAATTTCTTTGATCGGCATTACGGAAAGCGATTCGTCTTCTCCGCAGATTTCCGCGCCCATGGCGCGAATACAGCCGATAGTCGCATCAATATCTTCATTTTTCATCGGAAGGCGAATTCGCGTAGGACTGTCCGCAAGTGCCGCACAAATAAGCGCGCGGTGCGCCTCCGATTTCGAAGGTATTGAACCGATTGCTCCGGATAGTCTTCCGCCCTTAATCCTGATGTCCAAAATTGCCCCTCCCAGCTTTTCCCGGTATACGGGAAAAATATCACGGTAATAATCGCAAGATGTGGACATTATAACATGGGGAAGATATTAAAAAAAGCCCCGCAGCGAGTTTGCTGCGGGGCTCTGATCAATCGAAATTGTTCGATTTGCTACCCGTTATCAGACAAACTCAAATAAGCCTTACCAAAGTAAAAGCCGGTAAAGCTAAAGCTAAACGAGAAAGCCTGATGAGTTTTGTCTGCGTTACAATTCATAATGAATCTCCATAGAACTATTATGATGGAATTATAGCACGGCAAAAAACAAAAAGGAAGTGTCAGTATTCACAATTTAAAGCACTGATATATCCATTCTATGCATCACTTCATTAAACTGACTATTTTCGAAAAATGCCGGTTCACTACTTTATATAAATAATTCATACGAAATACACAAAAGCTCTTGGGCATTATGCTCTGATTTAAGAGCACTAAACTATTGACTTTATTGTGATAAAGATTTAAAATGGCAACATTGAGCATTTGAAATTTATTTGTTTTTACCGATACTCAAGATGACTTCGTTCTCTTGCGGAGTCGTTTTTTGTATAAATGTACATATTTTATTAGGAGGAACGAAAATGAAAAAGTTTTTGAGCATCGCGCTTGCCCTCGTGCTCATCGTCGGCTGCTTCGCGGCATGTGGCAGCAAGACCACCGGCGAAACAACAAGTGAAAGTCCGGCTCCGTCAAGTGCTGCGGCTACAGGCGACACAATTAAAGTCGGCATCATCGGCTGCCAGACCGGCGACTACGCTCAGTACGGCGTCAGCGTTATGAACGGTGCAACTCTTTACATCGATCAGCTCAACGCAAGCGGCGGCATTAACGGCAAACAGGTCGAAATCGTAAACTATGACAACAAGGGTGACAGTCAGGAAGCCATCAATGCTTTCAACCGCGCTGTTGACGAAGGAATCACCGCTCTCATCGGCGACGTTCTTTCCGGAAACACCATGGCAGTTGTCGGTGAAGCCGCTCCCCTCAATATGCCCATGATTACCGCCAGCGCAACCGCTGAGGGAGTCACCTATGACAAGGACAGCGACACAGTTTATAAAAACGTTTTCCGCACTTGCTTCATCGACCCCTTCCAGGGAGAGAAAATGGCAAACTACGCAAGCGAGAAGCTCTCTGCCAAGACCGCTGCCGTTATTTATGAAACCGGCAACGACTACGCAGTCGGCGTCAAGGACGCTTTCATTGCAAAGTGCAAGGATCTCGGAATCGATGTAGTTGACGAAGAAGGCTACGCAAAAGACGATGTTGATTTTAAGAGCCAGCTCACGACTATCTCTTCCAAGAACCCTGACGTCGTTTTCTGCCCCAACTACTATCAGGCAGACGGCCTCATCATCACCCAGGCCCGTGAAATCGGCATTAAGGCTACTTTTGTCGGCTCTGACGGCATGAACGGCGTTTCCGCTTACGCCTCCGCAGCCGACCTTGAAGGCACCGTATACTGCTCCGGTTACGCTCCTGCCAGCACCGATGCCGTCAAGACCTTTGAAGCGGCTTATACCGCAAAGTACGGCGCAGATACGCTTAACATGTTCTCCGCTAACGCTTATGACGCCGCAATGGTTCTCTGCAACGCACTTCAGATTGCCGAGGACGCAGGTCTCACAGCCGGAACAGACGAGTACAAGCAGGCTGTAATCGACGCTATTCGCGACAAGAGCGCCGATCTCGAGTGCATCACCAGCAAGGGCTATACCTTTGACGAGCACAACAACCCCGTTAAGGACGCCAACATCATGAAGCTTGTAAACGGCGTAGAAACCTTTGTCGAGACATACTAATTAACAATATACGCTGAACTATACTTTGTGCGGGAAGTTTATCTTCCCGCACAAAGGCATTTACCTTTCCGACGCGGACGCCCGATGAGTGGACCTGAACCTCTGCTTTTGGGGCCAGCCATCAAGCGTCTGCGGAAATTTTTTCAGAGAGGACGAAAATATATGTCCCTTGTACTCAGCCAACTGATAAACGGACTTCAATCCGGCAGTATCTATGCTCTGATAGCAATAGGCTACAGCATGGTATACGGCATCATCCTGCTTTTAAACTTCGCGCATGGTGACGTAATTATGGTCGGCGCTTATGTAGCCTGGCTTACAGTCGTCAGTTTTTCACTCCCTCCCATAATTGCAATTGTACTTGTAATCATAGCCTGCACTTTGCTTGGTGTAATCATTGAGAAGGTCGCATATACTCCTCTTCGTAAGGCACCCCGACTGTCCCTGCTGATAACCGCTATAGGAGTATCCTTTCTGCTCGAGAACCTCGCTCAGCTTGTTTTCGGCGCCGGTGCCAAAAATGTCCCCGCGCTAATAACGGGTCCCGCGCTTAACATCGGTCAGCAGCACATAGGCTTTACGGCGGTGCTGACGATTATCGTTTCCGTTATCGCTATGATAGGCCTGACCTTCCTTATTCAGAAAACAAAAATGGGCAAGGCTATGCGCGCAGTATCTGAGGATATGGGCACTGCTCAGCTCATGGGCATAAACGTAAACCGTACGGTCAGCTTTACCTTCGCCGTAGGCAGCACCCTTGCAGGTATAGGCTCCGTTTTATATTGCTGTGCTTATCCGCAGGCGGCTCCAACTATGGGCTCGATGCTGGGGCTTAAGGCTTTCGTCGCGGCTGTTCTCGGCGGGATAGGCTCCATACCCGGCGCTATGATTGGCGGCTTTGCAATTGGTATTGCCGAAGCCATCGTTTCCGCTGTCGGCCTTTCAGTCTGGAAGGACGGCGTCGTGTTTGCAATCCTTATCATTGTTCTGATATTCAAGCCCACAGGTATTCTGGGCAAGAAAATTAACGAGAAAGTTTAAGGAGGCGGTTTTGTGAAAAAGAATTCCACTGTTATCCCGATGCCGCTTCGCTATCTTATAAATATCGTACTATTCGCGGCTTTCCTGTTTGTTATGAACACACTCATAACTGGCGGCACAATTTCAAAGTACTACTCAGGCATCATTTCCTCAATCGGTATCAGCATCATCCTAGCCGTTTCGCTGAACGTTGCTACAGGCTATCTTGGACAGCTCCCCCTCGGACACGCCGGTTTCATGGCTGTCGGAGCATATACCTCCGCTCTGATAATGAAGGCCGCGGCAGGTTCTCTGATTACTTTCCCTCTGGCGCTTCTGGCAGGCGGTCTTGTCGCCGCACTCTTCGGTCTCCTTATAGGCATTCCTGCACTGAGACTCAAGGGCGACTATCTCGCAATACTGACGCTCGGCTTCGGTGAAATCATAAGGGTTGTGCTTCTTAACATTGATAATGTTCTGGGCTTTAAGCTCACCAACGGAGCCGCCGGGCTTCAGAAAATTCCGAAAACTACGACCTTCCTAATTACCTTCATCTGCGTCGGCATCACCTGCTTTGTCATCCACACAATGATGAAATCCCGCCACGGAAGGGCGATACTCTCCATCCGCGAAAACGAAATCGCGGCGGAATCCTGCGGTATCAGTACCACTTACTATAAAACTCTCGGCTTTGTCGTTTCCGCGTTCTTCGCGGGAGTCGCGGGCGGTCTGTATGCGGGCAATATCGGAATATTAAACCCCTCCGCTTTCGGCTTCATGAAGTCGATTGAAATATTGGTTATGGTCGTTCTAGGCGGCATGGGCAGTATGCTTGGCAGCGTTTTAAGCGGCGGCGTACTTACTGCTCTTCCGGAACTCCTTCGTGATTTTGATAAATATCGCATGGTTGTTTATTCCCTTGTCCTCGTTTTCGTGATGATCTTCAAGCCGACCGGGCTAATGGGCACCTATGACTTCTCACTCAATGGTCTGCTGGACAAGCTGATTCTCAGAATCAGAGGCGGCAAAGGCAGCCGAAAACCTGCTCTGACTGAAAAGGAGGGCAAGACAAATGAGTAAATTTCAGAGAGAACCTGTAAAGCTTGTTCCCGTACCCTCCCCGAACATTATTCCTGAGCGTGACATTGACAAAACCCCCATACTCGAAGTTTCCCACCTCGGTATCGACTTCGGCGGCCTGACAGCTGTCGACGATTTCAACATGGCAATCGGAAGAACCGAGATTGCCGGTCTAATCGGCCCTAACGGAGCTGGAAAGACTACTGTTTTCAACCTTCTGACCAAGGTATATCAGCCCACACGCGGAACGATTATGCTGGACGGCAGAGATACTGCCGGAATGAACACTATTCAGGTAAACAAGCTCGGCATCGCGAGAACCTTCCAGAACATCAGGCTCTTCAAGGCGCTTTCCGTTATGGATAACGTCCTAATCGGTCTGCATAACGAGATGGATTATCATCTGCCCAGCGCAGTTTTCAGATTTCCTTCGTACTGGAGAGCCGAAAAGATTGCCAAGGGACGCGCCCTTGAGCTGCTGTCGATTTTTGATATGCAGGACATGGCGGACGCCACGGCGGGTTCCCTTCCCTACGGCGCGCAGCGCAGACTTGAAATCGTCCGCGCGCTCGGCACAAATCCCTCTCTGCTTCTTCTCGATGAGCCTGCGGCCGGCATGAATCCCTCCGAGACAACGGAACTTATGGAAAACATCCAGAAGATACGCGATACTTTTAAAATTGCTATAATGCTAATCGAACACGATATGAACCTTGTCATGGGTATCTGTGAAGGCATCTGCGTTCTTAACTACGGCAAGGTTATCGCCAAGGGCACACCGGAGGATATACAGTCCAACCCGAAGGTCATCGAAGCCTATCTGGGCAAAAAAAAGGAGGGTAACTGACGTATGCTGAAGGTCAATGACATTAACGTATATTACGGCAGTATCCACGCCATAAAGGGCGTATCCTTTGAGGTCAACAAGGGCGAAATCGTTACTTTGATAGGCGCTAACGGAGCGGGAAAATCGACTATTCTGAACACCGTTTCAGGTCTCCTCAGAAGCAAGACAGGCTCTGTCAGTTTTATGGACAAACCCATCGGCAATGTCGTGCCGCACAAAATCGTTGCGTCTGGGCTTGCGCAGGTTCCGGAAGGCCGCAGAGTCTTTCTCGGTATGACCGTTGAGGAAAACCTCGAAATGGGCGCGTTTACAAGAAAAGCCAATGAAGTCACTGTAGCTCTGGAC
>JASDTK010000021.1:0-6799 GCA_041891555.1 Oscillospiraceae bacterium | reverse complement strand
ACGAAGGTGAGCAGCAGCAGTATTATGTTTAGAACAGCCAACAAGGCATTGTTACAAAATAACAGTTTGAGCTAGCACAGCAGGAAATAGAGAGAAGAAAGGAATCCGGACGCTATGCTGTCGCTACAAACTGCTTTTCCGGTAAAATAATATGCGGAGACTGTGGATCCTCATACGGTAGCAAGACCTGGCACTCTACGGATAAGTACCGTAAAACAGTATGGCGGTGCAACCACAAATACGGAAAAGGCAGCATCTGCACCACACCGACGCTTGATGAGGATGCCATCAAAAGCGCGTTTGTAACGGCCTTTAATGAGATAATTACCGACAAAGAAGAGATTATACAAAATTGTAAGGGTGCAATTTTGCTGATTACCGACACAACCGACCTTGACATAGAAGAAAGCATTTTAAAAGATAAGTGTCAAGACTATGCCGCGCTTTTACGTCAAAGGATTTCGGAAAATGCCGCCCTAGTACTCGATCAGGCGGAATACAGCAGAGAATACGGACTCTTAATGGCGCAGTATGATTTCTGTAATGCCCAACTGGAAGAAACGGTGGCAAAGAAAGCCGAAAGAATCAACAGACGGGACAAGATGAACGCGTTTGTTCAGGAACTTGCTATAAGGGATTGCCTTATTGATAAATTTGTTGAAAATGCGTGGTATGTTCTGGTGAAATGCGTTACCGTGCAAGCAAATGGGAGCTTGGTATTTAGGTGGAAAGACGGGATGAAAACAAAAGTGAGTAACGATTTTTCTTGTTGACCGCTGCTCAGATAAAAAATAACCGCGCTCAACTTTGACAAGATGGGGGCGGTTGTTTTAGGTTTATGGTAAATTGAGTTTACAGAGAATACTATTCGGTAAGCACCAATCTAATGAGATTTGCATCATAAGCTCTCTTGCATTCGTGGAGTTTTGATCACGGCTATACCTCTGTTTGTAGTTGTGCTAGTCGTTTTTGCAAATTGTTTCAAAATTACAGCTGCCTAGCAACTGGGCTTGACGATAAAATATCAGCATGCGAGTCCTAGAGATATTAAAATCCAGTCAAGTAGAAGGATAGTGTCCCGATCGAATTCGTTATGGGTGAATACAGTGCGTGTAAAAAAACATTACAATTGTAAACATGCTGTGACACAAAAAGAGTCGTGACAATGTGCACGCTTACCACAATGACCTTTTGACTTCTAGATTGAAAAGCGCTTAAAACGCCTCTTATAACAAAACTGATAAAATTATTTTGTAAATTACTCAATTTGGCATGCAAAATGCTCAATACAAGTTTGATGATATTTACGGCAGCCCAAGCGTGCCTTAAAAGAGAAAATAGTGCCGGTGTTCAGGAGAGCTAGCAAATACAGTAATGAGGGGGATTTAATGAAAGTTTTAGTAAGCAATGTCGGAAGCACGTCACTTAAATTCAAGCTGTTTTCTATGCCTGAAGAAAGACTCCTATGTGAAAGTAAAGTCGAGCGGGTCGGAAGCAGTACAGATGCATTGTTTTATTTCCATAACCTTTCTGCGGATAATGAGATCTTAAAAGAAAACTGTTCTATAGCTACATATTCGGACGGGATATTGCGCTTCCTTACCTGTCTTGTTTCACCTGACAGCGGTGTGCTGGCAGAATTGAGCGAATTGGACGCTATCGGCTTTAAAACCGTACTGGCGAAGGGATACTATGGCATTCACGAACTTACAGACAATGTGATGCGCGGGCTTGAGGAATATATGTTCGTCGCTCCCGCTCACAATGGGCCGTATATAGAGGCAATCTCAGTGTTCAGGAATCTGCTTCCTAAGACGAGAATGATAGGAGTGTTCGAGACAGCTTTCCACACGACGATACCGCTTTACAGAAGGATGTACGCTATTCCTTACGAGTGGTTTGAGAAATATGGAATCAAGAGAATGGGCTATCACGGCGCGTCGCATTCTTATGTTGCTCAGACGCTTGAAAAAACATATGGAGAGACGGGAAAAGCAATTTCCTGCCATCTGGGCGGAAGTTCTTCAATCTGCGCTATCCGCGACGGCAAGAGTGAGGACACCAGTTTCGGGTTCTCACTGCAGACAGGCATACCACACGCAAACAGAACGGGAGATCTAGATCCATACATTATACCTTTTCTGATGAGCGAGGGAATGGAACTGAGCGAAATCCTTCAGGGGCTTTCAAAGCGGGGCGGACTACTTGGAATATCCGGGGTGAGCAATGATCTGAGGGAGATACAGCAGGCAATGGAACACGGAAATGAGAGGGCAGCGCTGGCGGTGGACACGTTTGTCTCGGCGATTGTCAAATGCATCGGCGCCTTTTACGCTGAGCTGGGGGGGCTTGACAGACTGGTATTTACCGGAGGAATCGGAGAGAACTCCTCGATGATAAGAGAAAAGGTCTGTACGGCACTGATTCATCTCGGAATTGAACTGGACAATGAAAAAAATGCAGAAAGGGGGACGCACCCTCGCACAATCTCGTCCGAAATCTCGCCGGTGAAAATATTGGTAATTCCGGCAAATGAGGAGATTGGAATTGCGCGGAATACCTACGATTATATATTAGGGGATAAGTAATAATTAGGAGGAACAAGATTTGAACAAATTAATGGACAAGCTGATGCAATTCATCGAGGCGGTCCTTGTTGCACTAATCGGAACGTCGGTTTTCATTGTAGTCATGCAGATTGTCTGGCGCTATGTTTTTCGAAGCCCGCTCGGCTGGACGGAGCAGATTGCAAGGTCTGAGTTTATCTGGATAGTTATGCTGGGCATACCCGTGATGTTCAACAGAGGCATAACTATGTCTTTCGACGTTCTGCTGCAAAAAATCAGAGGAAAAGCAAATAAGACCATTCAGATTGCTTTGCGCTTAATAGGTATGTTTTTTTGCGGTTTCTATTTCGTTGCCTCTGTCGAATTATGCAAAACCGCTGCGAATCTCACTATGGCAGGTGTCAAAATGTCGGTCAATGTTCTTTATAGCGCACAGCCGATCTGTGCGGCACTGTTGTTTTTGGTTTTTCTGAGGCAGATAATCAACCTCATCCGGAATTTCAAAAAAGAGGAGGAAGATAAATAATGCTGACTATCTGTCTTGTAATCTTTTTTGCGTTGCTAATTATTGGCTGCCCGATTGTAATATGCATGGGCTTCTCCAGCACGATTTGGCTGCTCTTCAGCGAAAACATTCCGGCGCTTGTAATGTCACAAAAAATGTTCACCGCGACCGACAGCTTTGCGCTGATGGCTGTTCCTTTTTTCATGCTGGCTGGGCAGATAATGGATCGGACGGAGATTACCTCCGACATCGTGGAGTTTGCCGACAGTGTGGTCGGTCATATCCGCGGCGGACTGGCTCATACCTGCGAACTTGCCGGAATTTTGCTGGCAGGAATCTCCGGCTCGTCCAACGCCGACGCCTCCGCACTTGGATCTCTGATGGTACGCGCATTGAAAAAAGGCGGTTATGAGGAAGGAATGGCTTGCTCCATAGTCGCATCCGCCTCAAGTCTCGGGCCAATAATACCACCAAGTATTGTAATGATTCTCTACGGCAACGCGGCCGGATTGAACATAGGCAAATTATTTATGGGCGGCCTGGTTCCTGGTGTCATTATGGGCATCGGATACATGGTAATCTGCTACTTCTATGCAAAAAAGCACAACATTCCGGTTAAGAAATTCCAAGGCTTCAAGCATATGGGACTCAGCTTCATAAAGGCTATCTGGGCGCTGCTTATGCCTATTATCATAATCGGAGGCATCCTGTGCGGTGTCGTGACGACGACGGAAGCCGGCGTGCTGGCTGTAGTTTATGGTATTTGCTACGGCTTCATCCGCAAGAAGCTGAATATCAAGACTCTGATAGATTCGCTCCGCGCGGCGGTTATATCTTCAGCGAGCCCAATAGCAATTATCTCCATCTCAAGTATTTTCAGCTATGTAATGGCTCGTGAGGGAGTGACGGCAAACATCGCAAACTTCTGCCAGACAAATATTTCCTCCGGCTTTGTCCTGTTGCTGTTTATAGTGGCGGTATGCGTTTTTGCCGGCTGTTTCGTGGACGGCACAGCTGTTATGCTGCTGCTGACTCCGATTTTCCTGCCGATCGCTCAGGCGATGGGTATCAACGTCCAGCAATTCTCCATAATTTTTATGATCGCAATAATGTCCGGTGGGCTTACGCCGCCGGTCGGAAGTATTCTTTTCATCGTAACTGCAGTAGACAATACTCCTCTTTCAAAGATGGTCAAACCGATTTTCCCCTTCATATGCGTCGTAATTTTGGTCATGCTACTATTGATGCTTGTTCCCGGACTGGCAACATGGCTTCCATCGCTGTTCGGTTATTAATTAATGTGTATTGACCCGGGTAATCCGGCAGTTAATAAAATAATAGGAGGAAAATAAAATGAAAAAGACAATAGCAACGGTTCTTACTGCAGCAATGCTGACATTTTTGCTTGTCGGCTGCGGCGGCGGGTCGAGCACGGCGAGTCCCAGTCCTTCGGCAGACGCAGCGGCATCTCCTGCTGCAAGCGCGGAAATTACACCGATTAAGATCGTATTTGCAATCCCCAACGGCGCTACCAACATCGAGACAAAATACGCAGAGAAGTGGATGGATCTCGTCAAAGAGCGCAGCAACGGCGCTATAACCTTCGACTACACCAACAGCGGAGCTCTCGGCTCCTACGCTGAGCTGCTTGAAGGCGTACAGAATCAGGTCTATGATATGACGATGACCGATCCGTCATATGTACAGACATATGTTCCGGAATCAGTTCTCATGTCTCTGCCGATGGAATTTGACAGCTATGACAAGGCAGACCAGGTTTATGACGGTGATGTCGGAAAGTGGTATACTGATCTTGTTGCTTCAAAGACAAACCTGAAGATTATGAACTATTTCTACTGCGGCTTCCGTTACATATGCTCCGAGAAACCCATCACATCACTTGCCGACTGCAAGGACGTTCTGATTCGCTCGCCTCAGATTGATGTCTATACCGACCTTCTGAGCCTGATGGGCTTCAAGTATGTCACCATGTCCTGGTCCGAAGCTTATACCTCAATGCAAACCGGAGTTATCAATGCGGTAGAAGTCCCTCTGCAGAACATTTATGAGGCCGGTTTCTTTGATCTTGCAAAAAATATCTGCACGAGCCGCCATCTTCTGAGCGTAAACTGCATCGTAGCCGGACAGGAATTCTGGAACAAGCTGCCCGCCGCGGATCAGGATATTCTTACTCAGGCGCTCCAGGAAGTGACTGAAGATGAGCGTACACAGTGCGCCACAAACGAGCAGGATTACGTTACAAAGCTCAAGGACAAGGGCTGCACATTCACCGATTTTGATGCCGCATCGAAAGAGCAGCTGGCAACCGATTTCCAGAAGTATTGGCATACGAAGGTGGATTCACTCGGATCGGATGCTCAGGCTCAGCTCGAAAAGATTATAAAAATTTCGTCCGGAAGCTGATAATTCACATCTCATTGTAACAGGCATGCAAGGGAGCGGTAAACGCTCTCTTGCATGCAAAACCTTTGCAAAGGAGCGATAATAATGAAAATTGAAGCGTCGCGTTCCGCGTTTTCGTCCTGTAACGACAGGTTTATGAAGAATTACAAAGAGGACGTTCCTCTCAAAAAGCAGCTTGAAATTTTGCAGACAATTGAAAATGTCGACGCAATTCCTGTTACCTATGAGCGGGGAGTCGATCCGGTACAGAGAAAACGGATGATGGCTGAATACGGTATTGCGCCCGGCACGATAGTCCTGCCAACCTATTCAGAGGCCAGGATAGCAGGCGGAACGCTCTCTAACCGTGACCCTGAGATTCGGAGAGAATTTACCGAGAAGGCAAAAGAGGCAATGGACTTCTGCGCTGAAATCGGAGGTGTGGATGTTATGCTGTGGCTTGGGCATGACGGCTATGATTATCCGTTTGAGGATAATTATAACGTCCGTTACGGCTGGCTAGCCGAAAATCTGCATGACATAGCCGCGCACAGGAGCGATGTTAAAGTTACCATCGAGTACAAGGCGGCAGATCCGCGCATCGCACAGTACATCTCCAGCGCACCGAAAGCACTTGCGCTTTGCAATGAGGTTGACCAGCCGAACATGGGCGTTATCCTGGACTACGGACATGCTTTGATAGCGGGAGAGAACCCAGCCGAAAGTGCCGCACTGCTCGAACGGTATCACCGCCTTTTCCATATCCATCTCAGCGATAACTATTGCAAGACCGACGATGACATGATGATAGGAAGCGTTACTGTCTGGCGCACTCTGGAGTTTTTCTGGCAGCTTCAGGAGATAGGGTACGACGGCTATTATGTGCTGGATATATGGCCTCCGCGTATGGATGGAGTCGCCGCAACCAAGGTTTCTGTAAAAAGGACTTTGGCTATGTGGGAACTGGCGAAAAGCCTGCCCAGAGAAAAGCTGAGGCAGTTGCAGGCTGAGGGTAACGTGCCCGCAGTATACGACATGCTGACGGAGCATGTATTGAGAATTTGAAAGGAGAAACCCTAATAAATGGAACGTTTTGTCTGGAAGGGATGCGTGGCACCGGGAAAGCTTGAAGAGTATACGGTCAAGCACCGCGAGATTTGGCCCGAGATGGAGGGGCTGATGCGCAGCGCCGGTATGAGGAACTACTCAATCTGGCACTGCGGGAACGAGCTTATCGGCTACTATGAATTCCTGGGCATGGAAAAGAAGAACAGGATTTATAAGGAGCATCAGGACATATTGGACCGCTGGAACAGGCATATGA